>CAZJCZ010000091.1:4281-8300 GCA_964544575.1 uncultured Flavobacteriaceae bacterium
ACGTTCGCTTTTTTAGCAATATGATAAAAACCCATTCTCCATTTCCTTACTCTTTTTCTTGTGCCTTCGGCAGGTACTAACAAAACAAGTTTTTCGGTTTCTTTAAACAGGCCAACAGCATAATCGACCATATTATTATTTTTACTTCTATCAACACCAATTGCACCAAGCCATTTAAAAAGTAGTCCTTTTAAACCTTTAGTATAATCATCTTTGATTAAAAATTTGGCATTTACTCCTTCTTTCCAGTATACTGCTATGGCAAATAATAAATCCCAATTGGATGTGTGAGGAGCGGCTATCATAACACATTTTTCAGAATGATATTGTTTAAGATAGCTTGCTTTCCATCCGAAAATGAACAATACAAAGTTTGCTATTATTTTTTTCATAATAAATAATTATTCTTCTTCAAAAAAATCATCTTTAAAACCTATTAAGTATAATTTTTCCTGAGCCCTGGTTACGGCCGTATATAACCATCTAAGATAAGAAATATCCTGTCCATTAGGCAAATAAGGTTGCTCAATAAATACGGTCTTCCATTGCCCTCCCTGACTTTTATGACAGGTCATGGCATAAGAAAATTTAATTTGTAATGCATTAAAATATTTGTTGTTTTTCACCGATAAAAGCCTCTTATAAGAAGATTTTTCATGAGCAAAATCTTTTTTTACTTCTTCATACAATTTATTAGAATCATCATATGAAAGTGAGGGCGTTTCACTTGTCAAAGTATCTAAAATAATAACCGTTTCAAAAGGTTTTTGATCAGGATAGTCAATCATCCTAACGGTTACCTCTGCAAATCTAAATCCATATAACTCCTTATAATTAAAAATTTGCATAATCTCGCAAATATCTCCATTGGCAATAAAACCTGCAGAAGAAGAATCTTTTAACCAAAAATAATTATTTTTGACTACCATTACATAATCTCCTGTTGCAATTTCATTTTCCTGCCCTCTTATTTTACTCCTTATTTGTTGATTATATTGATTGGCACGTTTATTAGATCTTACTATCAAGGTGGTATCCTCTACTCCATCGTTATCATATGCTGTGGTTATAGCATCTTCTATTTCGTAACCATCTGTTAATCGAATAACATCAGGGAAATCTAATCTGAATTTAAATTCTGTAATGTCATACTCATTTAATAACAACCTTAATTGTGTAGCATTGGCCAAAATACCAGAGTCTTGATGTTGTCTCATAACCTCATCTAACTCAATTTCTATAACATTTTTATTATAATTTAATTCAAGTGTATCTGCTTGAAGCGCTGGGCTCATTTCCAATTTAACTGGAGGTAATTGTGCCGTGTCACCAATAAAAATTAGTTTACAATTTTTACCGGAATATACATAAAACAGTAAATCATCTAATAGTGATCCGTTTTCAAACAATTTGGCATCTGCTGCTCTATCAGGTATCATAGAGGCTTCATCAACAATAAAAATAGTATTGGTATGCTTATTATTTTGCAACACAAATGAAACACTACCATTTTTCGCTTTACGCGGATGATAAATTTTTTTATGTATGGTATAGGCTTGCCTGTTGGAATAGTTTGCAATAACCTTAGCTGCCCGTCCAGTAGGTGCTAATAAAACAGACTTCAGACCAGCACGCCAAAGGTTATTAACCACAGTACTCATAGTAGTAGTTTTACCGGTACCAGCGTATCCTTTAAGTAAAAAAAGTTTTCGGTTATCCGTATCAAAAAAAAAATCAGATAGCATCTCTAAAAGACTATCCTGAACTGTTGTTGGACTAAATGGAAATTTTTCTGATAGGGTATTATAAAACTGTTTTGAGTTGCTAATCATTAAATAAATCAATAAAAGACCAAAGGTACAAATTGATTTAGGCTTAAAAGTTTTAAGCATTAAAAAATTTTTGTAGATTTGCGTATAACCATTTAAAAAACTAATTCAACACAAAATGAGTACAATTTTAATTATCATAGCAGCGATACTAGTTGTGGGATTATTGTCTTACCTCATAGTAAACAAGGTTCCTAAAAAATTAAGACCTATAATTTCAATAATACTTTGGTTGTTAATAATTTTTCTCGGGTATAAAATTTATCAAAGTATTATGGGCCCTATAGAGTTCAATAAGGAGAAGAAAATTAGATATACCTTAGTTATTGAAAATTTAAAAATTATTCGTGATGCAGAAGTAGCATATAAAGAAGTTACCGGTAATTTTACGGATAAGCCAGCTAATTTGATTAGTTTTATTGATACTGCTAAATTTGCAATTACAGAAACTAAAAACATTGTGATTACAGAACAAAGAGGCGCAATCTCAGTTGATGTTGAAAAAAGAGTTACTGATACTATAGGTTTCAAAGATGTAAGAGCTAGCTTTGCTGGTAGAGATTATAAAAATATGTTTGGAGTACCTAACACCGATGCTAAATTTGAAATTAAAACCGGTTGGGTTGAAAAAGTACAAGGTGTCAAAGCTCCTGTTTTTGAAGCCAGAGTTGATAAAGCAATTGTTTTAGAAGGTTTGAACAAGGATTTGATGAGAATGGAAAAAGAATCTCTTGGTGGTGCTGAAGTAAGTGGCGCATATATTTCTGTAGGTTCTTTAGAAAATGTAAATACCAGTGGTAACTGGCCCCCATCGTATGATCCAGACGGAGAAAAAGATAAAGACAAATAATTTAACAAATTTTGAAGAAAGTCATTTATCCATCCAATTTAGTTTGGATGGATTTTCTTTTTGTGTATTCCATAAAGACAGCAAAACTTTTAAAGCACTTTATGATTATAGCTTTGAAGAATCTAACAATACCCCTCAAAAATTATTAGAGAATATTTCTTCCATTTTTGATAAAGAAGAATTGCTTCAAAAAAAATATCATTCGGTCAATATCAGCCATATTAATGAACTGGCGGCATTAGTACCAAAATCTTTATTCGATAAAGAGAAGTTAAAAGACTATTTACGTTTTAATACAAAGATTTTTAAACATGATTATTTGGCATATGACGAGATAGTTAATCAAGATGTTGTCACTGTTTATATTCCATACATAAATATTAACAACTTTTTTATTGACCGGTTTGGCGGTTATGACTTCAAACATTACTCTCATATACTTATCGAAAATTTATTGAGTATTTATAAATATAGTCTGGTGCCTCACGTTTTTGCTCATGTTCATAATAACCATTTTGAATTAATAGTAATAGCGGACAAAAAACTCCAATTATACAATACATTTACTTTTTCAACTAAAGAAGATTTTATTTATTATGCTTTATTTACAGCAGAACAATTGAAACTAAATCCCGAAAAATTTGAATTTATTTTATTAGGTTCTGTTGAAAAAGATGATGAACTGTACAAAATAGCTTATAAGTATATTAGGAATGTAAGTTTGATTGAAAACAGATCTAAATATTCATATGATGATGTTTTTACCGAATCAGATAAAAGAACCTATTACACCTTGTTAAATCAGTATTAATGCGCATTATATCGGGTAAATACAAGGGTAGACGTATTACCGCACCAAAGAATCTTCCTGCCAGGCCCACTAAAGATTTTGCAAAAGAAGCCTTATTCAATATCATAAATAATAACTATTATTTCAATGATTTGAGTGTATTAGACCTATTTGCCGGTATTGGTAGTATCAGTTTTGAATTTGCCTCGAGAGGCACTCAAGATATTATAAGTGTCGACCAGCATTATCATTCTTTAAAATTTATTGAAAAAATCGCTAAAGAATTTGAATTCCCAATTCAGACCATTAAAAGTGATGTTTTTAAATTCTTAGAAAAGGCAGTGCTTAAACGCGATATAATTTTTGCCGATCCCCCATATGAATACAGTAAAGAACAATTTCAAAATATAATTACCTTGGTTTTTGCAAATGAGCTTCTTAATGAAAATGGTACGCTCATCATCGAGCATTCAAATCGAACTGATCTTTCCGACATCGCTAAATATACTTATTCTAAGAAATATGGTAATAGTATGTTCAGCTTTTTTGA
>CAZJCZ010000092.1:0-8263 GCA_964544575.1 uncultured Flavobacteriaceae bacterium
ACTGGTGGTATTTTAGTTGGGTCAGCCGGAACAATTTTAACTTTTGCCATGTGTGATGCCATGAATAGATCACTTTTTAATGTGATTTTTGGTGGATTTGGAGACAAAGATACAACTGATGACGTTGATGGTAGTTCGACTAAAATTAAAGGTTCTATTAAAAAAACAACGGCTAGTGATGTTGCAATATTGATGAATTATTCCCAAAGAATAATTTTTGTCCCTGGTTACGGTTTGGCGGTGGCGCAAGCTCAACATGCCATTCACGAATTAGAACAATTATTAGTTAGTAAAGGCATAGAAGTAAAATATGCAATACATCCGGTTGCGGGTAGAATGCCTGGGCATATGAATGTTTTATTGGCCGAAACCAATGTTGATTATGATAAATTAGCTGAAATGGAAGATGTAAACCCAGAATTCCCAAATACAGATGTAGTATTCGTGGTTGGCGCAAATGACGTAGTTAATCCAGCTGCTCATAATGATCCATCGAGCCCAATATATGGAATGCCTATTTTGGATGTAGAAAATGCGAAGCAAATTATTGTAAACAAAAGAAGTATGAAACCTGGGTATGCAGGTATCGAAAATGAATTATTTTACAATAACAAAACTTCCATGTTATTTGGAGATGCTAAAGCCGCTATTCAAGCTATAATTACAGAAATAAAAGGTATGTAGTGTATTTTATGTTTAATTTCAAAAATGGTCATTTCTTTTAAGTTATGGCCATTTTTGTTTATGATATTTAAAGATTTCATACAAGCATAATTAGGTTTCGAAAAAGATTATCATTAAGATCATTGGTGTTTCAAACAAGATATTTTACACCTAATTCGCTAATCCTCGTACGTTTATCATCATAACTAAGTTATTTCATTTGAATTTTTTTTTGCAAAAATTACATTAAATAATGTAATGTTAGTACATTAGCAAAAATTAAAAGCGCTAAGAAAATGTCGGTTATTCTTAAAGGTGATAAAGAAATTGAAAATATACCATCCATAAAGAGAAAAGCTTTAAGGATTAATTTAAATGACAATATTTATGGCACATTTGCCGAAATAGGTGCAGGTCAAGAAACTGTACGTAATTTTTTTAGGGCTGGTGGCGCTTCTAATACTATTGCAAAATCAATGTCAGCCTATGACAAAGACTTTTCTGATGCCATTTATGGTATTGAACCCGATAAGCGCTATGTGACGCAACCACGCTTAAAAAGAATGCTTACCTTCGAGATGGAACTCATAGAAGATCGGATAAATAGAAATAAGCATCCTGAAAAATTATTTTTCTCCTACGCAAATACCGTTGCCACAATTAATTTTGCTAAAAATTTTAAGGGTCATGGTTGGGTTGGTGTACGTTTTCAATTGGACCCACTTGAAGATTATAATGAAATTATCATGCACATCCGTTTTAAGCAAACTGATGCACGTCTACAACAAGAAACCTTGGGTGTTTTAGGGGTTAATCTAATTTATGGAGGCTTTTATATGTATGACAGGCCAAAAGAATTAGTGAGATCTCTATATGACAACCTTGATAAAGATCAGGTAGAAATTGATATGGTTAATTTCTCTGGTCCCAGATTTATGTATGTCGATAATAGGTTGATTAGTTTGCAATTGGTTAGAAATGGGATGACGGATGCTGTAATGTTTGGGCCAGACGGAAACAATTTATTACCAGCACATGAATTGTATAAAAAAAATATTTTAGCTCTGCGTGGAAGTTTTAGACCCGTTACAAAGGTCAATATGGATATGTATGAAAAGGCAATTAAATTATTTTTAAAAGAAAAAACCGTTACTAAAGAAAAGACAAAAGTAATCTTTGAAATTACCTTGGCTAATTTACGTGCAGAAGGAGAAATAAATGAACGGGATTTTATAGACAGAGCTGAGTTATTATGTTCACTTGGCCAGAACGTAATGATCACAAATTTCCAGGAGTATTATAAATTAGTTGAATATTTTTCAGAATTCACCAAAGAAAGGATGGCCTTGGCAATGGGCGTTTATAATTTGATACAAATTTTTGATGAAAGATATTATAGAGATCTGAGCGGGGGTATTTTAGAAGCATTTGGTAAATTATTCTTTAAAGATTTGAAAGTATATTTATATCCTCTTAAAAACCATGAAACTGGTGAATTTATTACAAGTGAAAATTTAAAAGTTCATCCCCGAATGAAAGAATTGTATAAATTCTTCAAATACAACGGTAAAATGCTTGATATTAAAGATTTCGACCCTGAAATAATGGATATTTTATCAAGAACTGTTTTTAAAATGATCTCTAAGGGTGAAGAAGGATGGGAAGAAATGCTACCTCCAGGAATTGCAGATACTATTAAAGAACAACGACTATTCGGATATTCAAGCAGGCGTTTTGTTAAGAAGCGTTAATCCTTCAATAATTGAGCTGAATGTTCTTTGGTTTTAACCTTGGTAATTACTTCTTCAATAATACCCTTTTCATCTATAATAAATGTTGTTCGGTGAATTCCATCATATTCCCTACCCATAAATTTTTTTGGTCCCCAAACTTTATAGGCATTAATTACAGTTTTATCTACATCCGCTAATAATGGAAACGGGAGATCATGTTTATCTATAAAATTTTGTTGTCTCTTAGCTGAATCTGCACTTACACCCAACAAGTCATAACCATTGTTAATAAATCTGGCATAATTATCACGTAGGTTACATGCTTCAACAGTGCATCCTGGGGTACTGGCCTTCGGGTAAAAGAACAACACTACCTTTTTGCCTTTGTAATCAATTAGTTTAATAATATTTCCTTCATTATCTTTAGCGGCAAATTCCGGAGCCTTATCTCCTACTTTTAAAGTTGTCATAAATCAATTTTTTATGACAACAAATCTATTTAAAAATGACTAAAAAAGAAAGCGTTGAGTTTATTATTAAGACATTAGACAAATTATATCCAGATCCACCTATCCCTTTAGTGCACAAAGATCCTTATACCCTATTAATTTCTGTATTACTTTCGGCACAAAGTACAGATGCAAGAGTGAATATCACTACTCCAATTTTATTCGATAAAGCTGATAACCCCTATGACATGATTAAACTTACAGTTGATGAAATTAGGGAAATAATAAAACCGGTTGGGTTGTCACCTATGAAATCCAAAGGTATTTATGGGCTGTCAAAAATATTAATTGACAAATACGATGGTAAAGTCCCACAGAGCTTTACAGCTTTGGAAAGTTTTCCTGCTGTTGGGCATAAAACGGCATCAGTAGTTATGAGTCAGGCCTTTAATGTTCCCGCGTTTCCTGTTGACACCCATATACATAGATTGATGTATCGATGGAATTTAAGTAATGGTAAAAATGTTGTTCAGACGGAAAAAGATGCAAAACGATTATTTCCCAAAGAAATTTGGAATAAATTACATTTACAAATTATTTATTATGGACGTGAATACTCGCCGGCAAGAGGGTGGAATTTAGAAAAGGACATAATAACAAAAAAAATAGGTAGAAAAAGTGTAATTAAAGAATATGCTAAAAATAAGAAAGGCTTGTAAAAATTTACAAGCCTTTTTTAACTAATTCAAATGAAACATAATTGGTCGATTCTTTTTGTTTCTAACCACTCCAATTGACTTGGAGTAATTCAATAAAAATGAAACCGTTTCTTCTTTTGGACATACCTGTCCATTCAGTAATTCTTCAGTGTAAAGTTTTTTCATAAATCTTTATTATTAGTTGGGGTTTAATAAAGAAACGCAAAAAACTTTGATATATTGTTAATTTGTAAGAATTATATTGTTTTTATCTATAACCTTTCTCAAGTTGATCAATGCATAACGCATTCTACCCAATGCAGTGTTAATACTTACACCTGTACTTTCAGATATTTCTTTAAAACTCATATCTCTATAAATACGCATAATTAACACTTCTTTTTGATCGTTAGGTAGTTCATCAACTATTCTTCGTACATCAAAATGAATTTGATCTTTGATAATTTGTTTCTCAGCGTTCAAAGACGAGTCACTTAAAACCGAAAATATATCGAATTCTTCCGTATTTTTAAATGAAGGCATCCTATTGCCTTTTCTAAAGTGGTCAATTACTAAATTATGAGCAATTCGCATTACCCAAGGTAAAAACTTACCTTCTTCATTGTAATTACCTAATTTTAAAGTGTTAATTACTTTAATAAAAGTATCTTGAAAGATGTCTTCAGAAACATCTCTGTCAAGTACTTTAGAATAAATAAAACTGTAAATTCTTTGTTTGTGTCGACCAACTAGAATTTCTAATGATCTTTCACTTCCGTCAATGTAGTTTGAAACTAAAACGCTGTCGTCTAATTTTTGTTTTTGCATAATTCCCTTTTTTTAATGAAGCTATGAGACTTCTTTAATTAATGATAAAAAGTAGAACTATACTATAAGCGTCTTTTATTTAAGTTAGGGGAAACTAGTTCCGATAATAATTCATCAATCGGTTAAATTGATTAGGACAAATATAAACACAAATATTTTAATAAAACAAATATTTTCTAATAAAATTTTGATTTAAACTTAATTTTTAATCCAAAAATAAGTCACTATCTTTGCAATTATTTCATATTTTAAAGGCCTTCCGTGAAGATAGACGATTTAAATCCAAGGGACTATATAATTATTAAAAAAGCAGCAATTCACAACCTAAAAAACGTTGATATTGCCATTCCAAGAAACAAATTGGTCGTAATTACGGGTCTATCCGGGTCGGGAAAATCAAGCTTAGCCTTTGATACTTTATATGCTGAAGGACAACGCAGATATGTTGAAAGTTTATCCTCTTATGCAAGGCAATTTTTAGGTAAATTAAACAAACCGAAGGTAGAATATATAAAGGGTATTGCTCCTGCAATAGCTATTGAACAAAAAGTAAACAGTACAAATCCACGATCTACAGTAGGAACTTCAACTGAAATTTACGATTATTTAAAGCTATTATATGCACGAATTGGTAAAACATACTCGCCCATATCCAATAAAGAAGTAAAAAAAGATACTGTTACAGATGTAATTTCACATATAAAAAGTTTTAGTGAGAATTCAAAATTATTATTGCTTGCACCCATTCATATTGATAATGGTAGAAAAATTAATACTGTTTTAAAAATTTTAGAACAACAAGGGTATTCAAGAATTAAAGTCAATAATAAAGTAATAAGGATCAATGACTTTGATAATGCCTCTGAAAATGAAATCTTCTTGGTAATAGACAGAATTATTGTAAGTAATGATGAGGATTTTTACAATAGGCTTGCGGATGCCATTGAAACTGCCTTTTTTGAAGGTAAAGGAGAATGTATTGTAGAAAATCTATCTGATAATATTCAAGCGCATTTTAGTAATAAATTTGAACTTGACGGACTTACCTTTTTAGAACCAAATACACATTTGTTTAGTTTTAACAATCCGTATGGCGCATGTCCAACTTGTGAGGGCTATGGAAATGTAATAGGTATTGATGAAGATTTAGTTATCCCTAATACATCCCTTTCAATTTATGACGATGCGATTTTACCTTGGCGGACAGATTCATTTCTTGATTATAAAGAAGCATTGACTGACAATGCCTACAAATTTGATTTTCCTATTCATAAGCCCTATTATGAATTATCCGTAGAACAAAAAAAATTATTATGGGAGGGTAATTCTTACTTTCAAGGCTTAAACGCCTACTTCAAATACTTAGAAGAAAAAAGTTATAAAATTCAGTATAGAGTTATGCTTTCACGTTACAGGGGGAAAACAAAATGCATGACATGTTATGGTAAAAGATTAAGAAAAGAAGCCGAATATGTGAAAATAAATGACATTATTATTACTCATTTAGTAAATCTTCCAATTAATGAAGTATTAGAGTTTTTTACGAATTTGAAGCTTTCTATTCACGATACAAAAATTGCCAAACGTTTACTAAAAGAAATCAAAAATAGGTTACAATTTTTAAGTGATGTAGGATTAAATTACTTAACACTTAATAGAACATCAAACTCCTTATCAGGAGGTGAAAGCCAACGAATAAATCTGGCGACTTCAATTGGGAGCAGTTTGGTAGGCTCAATGTATATACTTGATGAACCCAGTATAGGGCTGCATTCAAAAGACACAGAACGATTAATTAAGGTGCTTAAAGAATTAAGGGATCTAGGTAATACCGTGATCGTGGTTGAACATGATGAAGACATTATGAAAGCTGCTGATTATATTATTGATATAGGCCCTGAAGCTGGTACTTTTGGTGGTGAATTAGTAGCCCATGGTACATACAAAGATATCCTTAAAGCAGATTCTTTAACTTCTCAATACCTTAATGGGAAGAGAAAGATTGAAATTCCAAAAAAGCGAAAAACATCCAATAATTATATTGAAGTAATTGGAGCTCGTGAACACAATCTTAAAAATGTCGACGTTAAATTTCCGCTCAATGCCCTAACTGTTGTTACAGGAGTTTCTGGTAGTGGTAAGAGTACCTTGGTAAAAAATATATTATATCCTGCACTACAAAAACAATTATATAAATATGGAGACAAACCTGGACAGTTCACAAGTCTATCTGGTAATTATTCTACCATAAAAAACGTTGAATTTATTGATCAAAATCCAATTGGTCGTTCAAGCCGGTCTAATCCTGTTACCTATATTAAAGCATATGATGATATCAGGGCTCTTTTTACTGATCAGAAGCTCTCAAAAATAAGAGGTTATAAGGCCAAACATTTTTCATTTAATGTTGATGGCGGCAGATGTGAAACCTGCAAAGGTGAAGGTGAGGTCACCATTGGTATGCAATTTATGGCAGACGTACATTTACTTTGTGAAACTTGCAATGGTAAGCGATTTAAAAAAGAAATTTTAGAGGTCAAGTTTGAAGACAAGTCAATTTCAAATATATTAGAATCCACTATTGATGAGGCAATCGCCTTTTTTACATTACACAATCAAAGAAAAATCATTAATAAACTTCAGCCTTTGCAAGACGTAGGACTGGGATATGTACAACTTGGGCAAGCCTCCTCTACCCTTTCTGGAGGCGAAGCACAACGTATTAAATTAGCTTCTTTTTTAGTAAAAGGAATTACGAAAGACAAAGTGCTTTTCATTTTTGATGAGCCTACAACCGGTCTTCATTTTCACGATATTAAAAAATTATTAGCTTCTTTTAATGCTTTAATCGACAAAGGACATACTATTATAATTATAGAACATAATATAGAAATAATAAAATGTGCCGATTATATTATTGATCTCGGCAAAGATGGAGGTAAAAATGGTGGCGAAGTATTATTTCAAGGTTTACCTGAAGATCTAGTAAAATGTGAAACATCGTATACTTCAACTTATTTAAAAGAAAAATTATAGTATTATTCTTTTTTGACTTCCTTACCTTCTATAACAGCTGTTAGGTTTTCTTTTGCAAGAACAAAATCAGCTTGTAGGTCAACTGCTTTTTGAAAGCTAGCTTTTGCCAGTTTGTTATTTCCTTGTTCAAACTCAATGAGTCCTTTTAAATTAGAGATTGCCGCTAACAATGAAACTTGTTGATTGTAATTTTTATTGACCGCATATGTAACCTTAACTGTTCCAGTATCTTTCAGTTCTTGCGCCCTTTGAATAGCCTTTGTAGCTTCATCATATTTTTTAAGACCAAAATACAACGTTGCTAATTTATAGGCATGAAAGTTATTATTCGATTTTGAAACTAGTTTAGCATATACTTGAGCAGCCTTATCAATGGCGCCCATATTCTCTAAAGAAGCTGCTTGCATTTCAAGAATACCTTGTTTATTGCCATCTCGAGATAAAATATCTGAACAAACCAAAAAACATGAAGGGTACTTTCTTCCGCTAAAATATAAATAAGCTAAAGTGTCCTTATATATGCTAGTATTACCTTCTTTAGCAATTATATTGTATAAACTGTTAGCCGCAATAGTTTCGTCATTATAACGCAACGCTTGCTTCAAAACTAATTTATCTAAAGTTATATCAGGCGTATTTTGAGCGTAAAAAGAAATAAAGGCTAACAACGCACTTAAAGTTATGTAATATTTTTTCATTTTAAAATTTATTTTAATGGACTGCAAATTTATTTAATTTATTCACAATTTAAACTTAAAGTTTTAATAAAAAAGCCTTCAAAAATAATTTTGAAGGCTTTACTGGGTGGAAGACGGGATTCGAACCCGCGACCCTTGGTACCACAAACCAATGCTCT
>CAZJCZ010000093.1:0-1473 GCA_964544575.1 uncultured Flavobacteriaceae bacterium
CATGAAAACAATGCCACCATTAAAATTTCAGAGCGGAGTTTTGATATGGCAAAGGCAGATTTCAGACAAACCAATGCCGTTCTTTTGCCAAATATTTCAATTTCTCATACAGGAATTGCCACTACTAATCCCTTAATGGTATTTGGTTCTAAATTGAATCAGGAAATTTTAACTGCTGCCGATTTTGATCCGAATTTATTGAACAATCCTGATCAAATAAGAAATTTTGCAACAAAAATTGAAGTGCAGCAGCCCATCATTAATATTGATGGATTTTATCAACGTAAAGCAGCAAAAACAAAAATGCAGGCTGCAGAATTACAAACAATTCGTACAAAAGATTATTTGATTTTTGAAGTTGAAAAAGCATATATGCAATTACAATTAGCATATAAGGCCGTTGATGTGTTAGAAAAAGTGTTTAAAACTGCCATGGCAAACAAAAGCTTAGCAGAAAACAGTTTTAAACAAGGCTATTTACAAAGAGCGGATGTCTTAGCTGTTGAAGTGCGCGTTACCGAAGTACAAAATCAATTGCAAAATGCGAAAAGTAACGTACAAAATGCTTCCAATTATTTATCATTTTTAATGAATGAAAACGATGCTTATATATTAAAACCTTCCGATAGTTTAACCATTACAACTTTTGCCATGAAAACCGGAGAAACCATCTCAAATGAAAGGGCAGATATTAAAGCAATGGAAATAGCTTCTTTGGCCTATGAAACGATGCATAAAGCAGCTAAAATGGCTTTTTTACCTCGATTAAACGCTTTTGGAAGTTATGAATTATATGATGATAACATGTTTCAAACTAATGCCAATGGTTATCTGGTTGGCGCGCAGTTAAGCTGGAACGTATTTGAAGGTTCAAAACGATTTGGTAAAGCTCAAAAAAGCAAGGCTGAACATGAAAGGTCAAAACTACAATATGATCAATACCTTTCTCAAAGTAACTTAGAATTTAATAGAGCAAAACGAATGTTGTTAGATGCAGAAAATAAATTAAAACTTACAAAATTGGCATTACAACAATCAGAAGAATCACTACGTATTAGAACAAATAGATTCAAACAAGGATTGGAAAAAACATCCGATCTGTTAACAACTGAAACACAATTTTCTCAAAAACAATTGGAGTATTATCAAACCATATTTGAATATAATTACGCTCAAGCACATCTAAATTTTTTAACTAAAGAATAATTATTTTAAAATGAAACTATATAAAAAATTAATAACGCTAGTTACAACATCACTATTAGTATTAAGCTGTGGTAGTGATCATAAAACATCCATAGCTGAAAACATGACCCCTATTGTGGTAAAAATAAATGCTGTCAAGTCGGATCAAAACAATTTATTAATTACAGCCAGCGGTAAAATTCAAGCTTCAAATAGTGCCAATTTAAGTACCAGAATGATGGGTTTTGTGAACAAAATTTATGTAAACGTTGGTGATAAGGTTAAAAA
>CAZJCZ010000093.1:1573-8195 GCA_964544575.1 uncultured Flavobacteriaceae bacterium
GTAGAATCACCTAAACAGTTTGAAGTGACTGCAATGGTTGCTGAAAGTGATATTTCTAAAATAAGACCCAATTCAAAAGTTGATGTTTTGGTAAAATCGATGAATCAATCAATTTCAGGAACCGTTTCTGAAGTAAGCTCATCTGCCAAAAATACGGGAGGACAATACCTGGTAAAAATAGCGCTGGATAAAACAGACGCTAATATCTTATCTGGAATGTTTACTACAGTACAGTTCCCTGTTGAGAAGACTGCAACAACCCGTTCAATGATCATGATTCCAACAGCATCAATTGTTGCCAATGGTAGTTTAAAAGGTATTTACACAGTGAGTGAGCAGAATACAGCTATTTTACGCTGGTTACGTTTAGGTAAAACATATGGAGATAACATTGAAGTATTGTCAGGCTTAAATGCGGAGGAGCATTATATAGTTCATGCAGAAGGAAAATTATTTAACGGAGCAAAAGTTACTATTCAATAAACTAATCAATGCGTAGGGATAGCAGCGACATCCTTTTTAAGTTAGTTCGAGAAAATTTGCAAGCAAATTTGTATCGAGAATACATAAAAAGATATAGCGAATAGCCTAAACCCAAGCACTGGGTAACGCCAAAAAAAATATAAAATGAACGAAGGAATTTCAGGAAAAATAGCCAATGCCTTTATCAATTCTAAGTTGACCATATTACTCATGGTTGCTTTAATGATCATAGGAGTTTATAGTTCTTTTTTGATCCCACGAGAAGAAGAGCCACAAATAATTGTTCCTATGGCTGATGTTATGGTAGCCTATCCGGGAGCGAGTCCCAAAGAAGTAGAAAACCGTGTTGTGAAACCATTAGAAAAAATTATTTCTGATATAAAAGGGGTTGAACATGTACATACTATGTCTATGAATGGGCAAGCCATGATTATTGTACAGTTTTATGTAGGCGAGGATACGGAAAAGTCATATGTGAACCTTTATAATGAGTTAATGAAACATAGAGATATGTTTGTGAATGGCATTTATGAACCCATGGTAAAAACGCGTTCGATTGATGATGTACCCATGTTGGGAATTACACTTTGGAGCGAAACATATGATGATTTTCAACTAAAACAAATTGCCGGTGAGCTTAAAAATGAAGTTGAAAAAATTAAAGATGTATCTATCACCAAAAGTGTTGGTGGAAGAAATCGTGTGGTTAAGGTAATTCTTGACAAAGATAAAATGGCCGAAAATGGTGTTGATGCCCTTGGTATCATGCAAATGATTCAAGCTAATAATCAACAATCACAATCGGGTAGTTTTGTTAAAAATGATATAGAATATTTAGTAACCACGGGTAAATTTTTAACTTCAGTTGAAGATGTTGAGAATTTGGTAATCGGAGTAAATAAAAATCTTCCCGTATATTTAAAACAGGTAGCTAAAATTCAAGATGGTCCGTCCACACCTGCTAGTTATGTATCCTTTGGATATGGACAAACTAATGAAAAATTTAATGATCATCCTTCTGAATATGCCGCTGTAACGGTTTCGATTGCCAAAGTAAAAGGTTCCGATGCTATGAAAATATCTGAAAAGATCTTAGATAAAGTGGAACTATTGAAACAAAATCTAATTCCAGATGATGTTCATGTAGAGGTTTCAAGGAACTATGGGGAAACGGCATCTCATAAAGTGGGCGAATTATTATTACATCTCGGTGTTGCTATTTTAGCTGTTACACTTTTAGTCATGTTAGCGATGGGCTGGCGAGGAGGTTTGGTGGTATTCTTTTCGGTACCCTTAACATTTGCCTTAACACTATTCAGCTACTACATGTTAGATTATACCTTAAATAGAATTACACTTTTTGCTTTGGTATTTGTTGTGGGTATCGTTGTAGACGACAGTATTATTATTGCTGAAAATATGCACAGGCATTTTAAAATGAAAAGATTGCCATTTAAACAGGCGGCTATTTTTGCTATTAACGAAGTAGGTAACCCAACTATTTTAGCAACCTTTACGGTAATTGCGGCTATTTTACCAATGGCCTTTGTATCGGGTATGATGGGTCCTTATATGAGCCCCATGCCTATAGGTGCATCTATAGCTATGATGTTATCTTTATTCATAGCATTAACGGTAACACCTTATTTAGGATATCATTTATTGCAAGAAAAAGACAAACAAAAAAATAAAGCAGAGCAAGGATTTGAAACCGGATTTATCTATAAGTTCTATCAAAAAATTGAAAAACCTCTGTTAGATAACTCGAAAAAAAGATGGATATTTTTAGGAGTAACGGTTGTTTTATTACTTGTGTCGGTATTAATGTTCTTTACAAAAACTGTTGCGGTAAAAATGCTTCCTTTTGATAATAAAAATGAATTTCAGATTGTTATTGATATGCCGGAAGGTACAACCTTAGAAAGAACAGCATTGGTAACTAAAGAAATTTCGCAATATCTGGCGACAAAACAAGAAGTAGTAAATTATCAAAACTATATTGGTACCTCTGCTCCTATTACATTTAATGGATTAGTACGTCATTATGATTTAAGAGGCGGTAGCAATATGGCCGATATACAGGTGAATTTATTGCATAAAGAAGATAGAAGTGCCCAAAGTCATGATATTGCTAAAGCTGTTCGTCCTGAAATACAAAAAATAGCCCATAAATACGGGGCCAACGTAAAAGTTGTTGAAGTACCTCCTGGCCCTCCCGTGCTCTCAACCATAGTTGCTGAAGTATATGGCCCAGATTATGATCAGCAAATTGAAGTGGCTCGTCAGGTAAAAAATATCTTAGAAAATACTGATGACATTGTTGATATTGATTGGATGGTTGAGGACAATCAAACCGAATATAAATTAGAAGTTGACAAAGAAAAAGCAATGTTGAACGGGATTGCTCCCCAACAAATTGTTGCTGCTTTAACAACCATATTAAAAGAATACCCCGTTTCAAATTTATACGATGATACTGCAAACGAAAGCATTGGCATAGTATTATCTTTAGATGACAGTGAAAAAAGTTCTTTACAGGATATTAATAATATCAAAATAAAATCGAGCAATGGTATGACAATACCTGTAAGCGATTTGGTTGAAGTAAAAACCGATACTTTACAAAAAACCATCTATAGAAAAGACCAAAAGCGTCTTGTGTATATAACTGCGGATATGGCGGGAGCTTTAGAGAGTCCTGTATATGCAATATTAGGGATGGAGGAAAAGCTTCAGAAAATTAAATTACCTCCGGGATATAAACTAAATGAATTATACCTTGAACAACCTTCTGACGAAAGTGATTTTACTGTAAAATGGGATGGTGAATGGCAAATTACCTTAGAAGTATTTAGAGATTTGGGTGTAGCCTTCTTAGTAGTGATCGTTATTATTTATATGTTAATTGTTGGTTGGTTTCAAAACTTTAAGACACCCATTGTAATGATGGCAGCAATTCCACTATCACTTATAGGTATTGTATTGGGCCACTGGTTGTTTGGAGCGTTTTTTACAGCGACTTCTTTTATTGGCATGATTGCACTAGCGGGTGTTATGGTTAGAAATTCTGTATTGATCATTGATTTTATTGAGATCCGATTAAATGATGGTATCCCAATAAAACAGGCGATTATCGATGCAGGAGCAGTCCGTACTACGCCTATTCTATTGACCACAGGAGCTGTTGTTATTGGAGCATCCATTATTTTGTTTGATCCAATTTTCCAAGGTTTGGCTATTTCATTAGTGGCAGGAGCTATCGTCTCAACAATTTTAACTTTAATTGTCGTTCCATTACTCTATTATATGATTGAAAAGCATAAATATGAAAATAAAGAAGTTAATATTTCAAAAGAAGAAGAATCAAACATAATTGAGAAATAGAATTTCAAATAAAAAAGAAAACACATGAAACTATTAATTATTACATCCGTAAAGGCCTTTAAAAAAGAGATCAAAAACATTCTCAAGAAAGCAGACGTAAAAGCATATAGTTATAAAGATGTAATTGGTTATAGAGATGCATCAGAATTATCTATACAAGAAAATTGGTTTGCAAATGATATGAACGAAGGCGAGGCTATTTTCTTCTATGCTTTTGTGAAAAAAGAAAATGTAGATCTGGTTTTTGAAATGGTAACCGACTTTAATAATAAACAAGAAACTACCTCAACCATTCATGTAGCCGTTGTAAATATTGAAAGAACAATTTGACATTTAAACGTTAAGCATAAACCAATACCTAAATAATCAATTAAATATAGAAATATGAAAAATAGAATTGTAAGAGCAATAGCAGGAAGCTTTGTTTTAATAAGCTTATTATTAGCTATTTATGTCAACATAAATTGGTTGTGGTTTACGGCTTTTGTGGGAGCAAATTTATTGCAATCATCGTTTACCAAATGGTGTTTACTTGAAGATATACTAAAGAAATTTGGAGTGAAAGATTAAAAAGTAACGGTCCAGATTATAAATGGACAATTATTTTAAAAACTCGAACATATAATTCAATATTTCATTCGAACTCTCTTCTTGTATATAGTGTTTAGCATTAATGATGTGAATATTTTCAGATTTAATATTTAGATCTGCCGTTACACTTTCTGAAATGGGTTTCCAGCGGAGCATTTCATCATGTTTTCCCCATATTACCATGGCCGGAACATTAATGGATTTTATTATTTCGGAATAATCAGGGAGAGCATTACACGTACTAGAGAAAAAAGTATATAACGCGTTTGTTTTTCCTTCTAATAAAGGTCTTCTATAGCCTTCTATTTCATTAGCGTTTAAATTATTCTTTATCAACGCATTTTTGAATAACTTTTTTATAATAGTTCTATTGGTCAACTTATTACTATAGAAACTCATTGAAAGTCGTGTGAAACCATTTCTTTCAAAACGCATAGGTGGTTTAAATCCATCTTCATAAATAATAGAATTCAACACAACCAGCTTCTTTATTCTATTAGGTCCTATCTTAATTAATTCCCACGTCCATAAACCTCCGGCGTCATGAAAAACATGATTCCAAACAGGAATTTCTAAATGGTCCATTAGTGCCACCAATCTTTTACTATGAGCCTCAGGACTATATATTTCATACCCTTTAGGAGAGTCACTAGAGCCAAACCCAAGCATATCCGGTACAATAACCCGATATCCTCCCGTGCTCAAACTATCGATCATTTTTCTGTATAACCAACCAGAAGTTGGTACTCCATGTAGCAAAACAATGACTTCGCCTTCACCTCTATCTATATATTTAATATTACCCTCTTTAGTTGTAAAACTTTCCTGATCTTTTCTAAAATCATCGTACGTAGGTTTTGTGGTATCGATCATATTTTTCTTTGATTTACAAGAAAGTGCAGCACAGAAAATTAGTAAATAAAACAAATTCTTTAAAGGCATTACTATGGTTTTCACTTTAAATGTAAGAAATCTTTCCTATAAACCCCTTTTAGAAGTTAATACTGTTCGCGATAGTTGATCAAACCTGTTTTCATGAAAGGACATCAATAATTTTATAATTCTAAAATATATATCATTGCTATTAGAATAAATCAAACTTCTCATGCTCTCGTAAAAATAAAATAATCCATCTAATTTCATATAAAATTTATCTAATTTTGTGGTAATGCAACCAAAGATCAATATAAAGAACAAAAAAGCACGCTTTGAGTACGAAATCTTAGATACTTATGTAGCTGGTATACAGCTGACAGGTACAGAAATAAAATCTGTCAGGGCAAGTAAAGCACGGATTACGGAAAGCTTTTGTGAATTTAATGAAAAGGGAGAATTGTTTGTGATCAATATGTATATCGAAGAATATATGCATGGTAATATCTATAACCACAAACCTAAAAGTGAACGTAGATTATTATTAAATAAACGAGAGCTTAAAAAACTACAAAAAGAGGTGCAAAATGTTGGATTGACTATTATTCCCCTGCGTTTATTTATAACAGATAAAGGCTGGGCTAAAATCAAAATAGCCCTATGTAAAGGAAAAAAATTACATGATAAAAGAGAAACACTAAAAGATAGAGAAAGTAAACGAAATTTAGACAGGATCAAAAAAGATTTTAAATGAATGTAGTCTCGTTTTTGCAACTGGTCCGATGGAAAAACTTATTAATGATTGCTTGCATTCAATTGCTGTTTAAATATGTATATTTTCCTATTTTCTCTGTTGATGTAACACTTACAAATTTTGATTTTAGCTTGTTAACCATTGCAACGCTGGCTATTGCCTCAGCAGGTTATATAATCAATGATATTTTTGATCTTAAAGCTGATAAAATTAATAAACCTAACAAAGTGATCATTGACAACATAATTAGCAGTAAACTAGCTTATAAATATTATCATGGTCTAAATGCTATCGGCATCATCGCTGGATTATTTGTAGCCTATCGGATAAATAACATCTCGTTTATAGCTATTTTTATTATAACAGCCTTATTGCTGAAATTATACAATTCTAATTTTAAAAAGATGCCATTAATTGGGAATATTATCGTTTCCTTGTTAGTTTCATTAAGTATACTAATTGTAGGGATATTCGATATAATTCCGGCAATTACCGAAAATAATAAAGTGGTTCAATATTATGCCTTTAACGTTTTAA
>CAZJCZ010000094.1:0-7846 GCA_964544575.1 uncultured Flavobacteriaceae bacterium
TTTCTCAGTTCACGAATATTACCGGTCCAATCATATTCTTGTAATTTTTTAATAGCTTTTTCAGAGAATGATTTAACAACATTACCTTGTTCTTCTGCAATTTTTTCTGCGAAATAATTGATCAATAGCGGAATATCATCACGTCTTTCATTTAATCCTGGTACATCAATTAAAATAACAGCCAGCCTGTGATATAGATCTTCACGGAATTTACCTTCAGAAATTTCCTTTGCCAAGTCTTTATTTGTAGCCGCTATAACTCTCACATTTACTTTAATATCCCTGTCACTACCTACTCGGCTAATTTTATTTTCCTGTAACGCACGCAATACTTTGGCTTGAGCGGATAAACTCATATCACCAATTTCATCCAAAAAGATAGTACCCCCGTTGGCTGCCTCAAATTTACCAGCCCTGTCTTTATTTGCCCCTGTAAACGAACCTTTTACGTGACCAAATAACTCACTTTCAATTAATTCAGACGGAATTGCGGCACAATTTACTTCAATTAAAGGTGACTTATATCTTTCACTTTTTTCATGTAACCAATGCGCAACTAATTCTTTTCCTGTTCCGTTCGAACCCGTAATTAACACTCTGGCATCTGTGGCTGCAACTTTTTCTATGATTTCCTTAATGTGAGTAATAGCTTCACTCTCACCAATCATCTCATAATTTCTACTAACTTTTTTCTTAAGCTGTTTATTTTCAACAACCAAACTTTTTTTATCTAATGCATTACGCACTGCATTGAGCAATCTATTAAGATCTGGCGGTTTAGAAATGTAATCAAAGGCTCCCATACGCATAGTGTGGACAGCAGTATCCAGATCACCATGACCAGAGATCATCAATATTGGAATTTCAGGTTTTATTTTTTGTGTTCTTTCCAACACTTCAACACCATCCATTTTTGGCATTTTAATATCACATAAAATTAGGTCGTAATCGTTATTTTTAATGAGCTCCATTCCTACAAGACCATCTTCTGCTTCTTCAACTTCATAAGTCTCACTTTCTTCAGAAATGATCTTTTTCAATACTCTTCGGATTGCATCCTCGTCTTCAATTATTAATATTTTTGACATTTAAATTCTATTTATTTTGTTCAATTATATGTATATCTCTCTGTGGGAAAGGAATTGCTATTTTATTTTCTCTAAACAGCCTATCAATTTCAAAACGCATATCGCTCTTCGGGATCAGGGCCTGAAAACTATCATTCATCGTAAATATGAGTTTAAAATTTAACGAACTATCTCCAAAATCAGTAAAAACTACTAAAGGTTCCGGCTTTTTTAAAACAGCCGGATGTGAGACAGCGACTTGTAACAATAATCTTTTTACTAACTGTACATCACTACCATAGGCCACACCAACTTCAACATTTTCTCTAGTTTCAGTACCATTTTCTGTCCAATTATATAAACTGTTGGTTAAGTATAAATGATTTGGAATGATCAATACTTTATTATCAATTGTAACTGCCCTAGTTGTTCGTAAATTAATATTCTCTACCCTACCCACTTTGCCATCTAATTCGATAATATCACCAACATGAACGGATTGGTCAACTAAGATAAAAACTCCTGAAATAATATCTTGAAATAACGTTTGCAAGGCCAAACCTATACCAACCAATAAAGCTGCTGAAGCTGCAAAAAGTGCGGTAACATTTACACCCATGTTATGAAAGGTCATTAATAAAATAATGACATAAATAAACCACTTACTGTAAGAAAATAACGAAACAAATTTTATTCTATCTTGCTGAGGAAGTTTTCTGGTAACTACTTTTCTGATTAGTTTTAAAATAATTGAAGTCACTAAAAGTGCAACAATGACAATTAATATTGCCTTGACTGAGATATGCACATCTTCACTGAAAGTAAATTCGTGATTTAAAAAGTTCAATATTTTTTCCATAAAAGAAACTATTTAAAAATAACGATTATTTATGAATTAGTATTTCAACCATTTATATAAATCTTTGTAGCTTGGCTTTTTACCATACATCAATATCCCTACACGATAAATTTTCGCTGCAAACAAAACTGTTACATAAAATGTACCTAAGAGCAAGGCTAATGATAATAGCTGTTGCCAAATTGGAACTCCAAATGGTATCCGCATCAACATTACAACAGGAGAAGTAAAAGGAATGTACGAGAATACCTGTGAGACCATACCATGGGGGTTTTCGATCACAGTAAAGAATCCGACATAAATAGCCAATATTAAGGGCATTATTATGGGAAGCATAAATTGTTGCGTATCGGTTTCATTGTCAACAGCGGCTCCAATTGCAGCATATAATGAGCTGTATAACAAATAACCTCCAATAAAAAAGAAAATGAACATTATGATCAGGTTTGCTAACGGCAGGTTTTGAATCTCTTGAATAATCAACAGAAGCTCATTTTGAGCTTCTGGGTTATTCGCAACTCCGTTAATCAATTCTTGATTTTGGGCCATTTGACTTTCTGCCACATTAATTCCAAAAATTGCAGAAACAACAGTCATTAAAAGACCCCCTATTATAACCCAAATAATAAATTGTGAAATTCCGGCTAGTGAGGTACCTACTATTTTACCCAATAATAATTGTATCGGCTTCACTGAAGAGACAATTATTTCAATAATTCGACTTGTTTTTTCTTCAATCACACTGCGCATGATCATATTACCATAAATGATGATAAACATAAATAGTAAATATCCGGCTGCTCCACCAAACGCTAGTTTTAACCCACTACCTATTTTAGAAGTTTTTTCACCTCCATAGGTCTCCAAATTAGTGTTAATATTAACATTTAATTTTCTAATTAATTCAGGATCCAAACCTGAATTTCTCAACTTTATATTCCTTGCTTTTTCCTCTATTCTATTTTCAATTTTCTCCATTACAATTATGGAGGGAGAATCTTCCGAATAAAACATAATTTTATCGGCAATCGCATCAATGCTATCAGCTTTTGGTATATATAATAAGCCATAATTTTCGGCTTCTTGAACTATTTTTTTAGCATCATCTAAACTTATATCGGTTAAAACATCATATTTTGTATTCGCCGTACTTTTAAACTCTGACTCAAACAATTTACTTTCATCCAACACTGAAATAACTCTTACATTATCATTATTCAATTGTGTTAAGTAAGCTACCAACGCAAAAACTGCCACCATGATGAGTGGACTCAAAAAAGTCATTATAATGAACGATTTATTCTTTACTTTATTCAAGAATTCTCTTTTTGTAATTAATGCAAAATGATTCATGTTAGTTGTTTTGTACTGTTTGAATGAAAATATCACTAACACTAGGAATTACCTCGACAAAATGTGTAAGTTCACCTTTAGTTGTTAAGTGTGAAATTAATTGGTTGGCAGATTGATTTTCATCAATTTTTATATTAAACTTTACCTCATCATTTATAGTTTTAAAAGTTGCCTGCGAAATTTCAAATCTTTCTTTTAAATATTGGGTTACACCAGTTTTATCATCCGATAAAAGGCCAACTTCAAATAAATTTGATTTGTATTGTCTTTTAATATCGATCAACTTACCATCTAATATCTTATTTGATTCGTGTATCAAGGCTATATGATCACACAATTCTTCAACAGATTCCATTCTATGAGTGGCAAAAATAACAGTAGCACCTTCTTCTCGTAATTGTAAAATTTCGTCTTTAATTAAATTTGCATTAATTGGGTCAAAACCACTAAATGGTTCATCAAATATCAATAACTTAGGCTGATGAAGGACAGTAACAATGAACTGTATTTTCTGTGCCATCCCTTTAGAAAGTTCCTGGATTTTTTTATTCCACCAATCGCTTATTTCAAATTTATCAAACCAGTATTTTAAGCGTTCTTTCGCTTGGGCCTTTGTTAAACCCTTTAATTGTGCCAAATACAAAGCCTGCTCACCAACTTTCATAGATTTATATAAACCCCTTTCTTCCGGCAGATATCCAATATCTCTTATATGATGTGATTTAAGTTTTTCTCCATCAAGAATTACAGAACCTTTATCCGGCATTGTAATCTGATTGATAATTCTAATTAATGTTGTTTTTCCTGCACCATTCGGGCCAAGCAGACCAAAAATGCTTCCTTTAGGAACTTCTATTGAAACATTATTAAGAGCCCTAAAATCTCCATAATTTTTAACAATATTTTCAGCAACCAGTAAATGACTCATATAAAATTTAAATTTTCGGTCAAAGATATTGATTTGACTTCAATGGCAAACAAATGTTACATAATTAAATTTTAAAATTTTTACTATGCATGCATAGTATTTTTTTATATATTTGTATTATGCAAAAAGAGAATACCATTGATCATTCATTAAGAGCAACCTGGCAAGCGGTTTCAAAAATGTATAATGAACAAGCTGCCAAACATGATAGTACAATGGCAACAGCATTTGTTTTATTAAACATTGACTTTGAGCATGGCACCCCTTCAACATCACTTGGCCCTCAAATGGGAATGGAACCAACCAGTCTTTCAAGGATTTTAAAAACAATGGAAGAAAAAGGTGCTATTTACAGGGAAAAAAATCCTGAAGATGGCAGAAGTGTGTTGATAAAACTAACTGATTTTGGAAAGGAAAAAAGAGCCATTTCGAAAGAATCTGTTTTAAGGTTCAATGAAGTTATTCGACAAAATATAACAGAAGAAAAACTTAATCATTTTTTTGAAGTTATCGATAAAATAAATCAATTAATTAATGACCGTTCGATTTTTAACAATATTGAACGAAAAGCTGTCTAAAACTAAATTAACACAAGGATTTCTAATGAAAAAAAGATCTATTAAAAAAGTTGCGGTAATCGGATCAGGTATTATGGGGTCTGGTATCGCATGCCATTTTGCCAATATTGGCGTTCAAGTATTATTGCTGGATATTGTTCCACGAGAATTAACAGAAGCTGAAAAATCCAAAGGACTGACCCTGGAAAACAAAATTGTTCGTAACAGAATAGTTAATGACAGCCTTAAAGCCTCTTTAAAATCTAAGCCTTCACCTATTTATAATCAAAAATTTGCAGACAGAATTACAACTGGAAATTTGGATGATGATCTTAAAAACATAGCCGATGTAGATTGGGTAATGGAGGTTGTGGTAGAAAGATTAGACATAAAACAAAAAGTTTTTGAACAAGTAGAGAAATTCAGAAAACCAGGATCTTTAATTACCTCTAATACTTCTGGCATTCCAATTAGCTTTATGAATGAAGGTAGAAGTGAAGATTTTCAGAAAAATTTTGCTGTAACTCACTTTTTTAATCCACCAAGATATCTTAGACTTTTTGAAGTAGTTCCAGGTCCTAATTGCGATCAAGAGGTGACTGATTTTTTAATGATGTATGGTGAGAAATTTCTTGGTAAGACTTCTGTACTAGCTAAAGATACACCGGCATTTATAGGGAATAGAATTGGTATTTTTGGAATAATGAGTCTTTTTCATCAAGTTAAAGAATTAGGATTGACTATTGAAGAAGTTGACAAATTAACTGGGCCTGTGATTGGCCGCCCTAAATCTGCAACATTCCGCACTGTAGACGTCGTTGGTTTAGATACATTAGTGCACGTTGCGAATGGTATATATGAAAATTGCCCTGAAGATGAAGCACATGAACTTTTTAAATTGCCCGATTTCATCAATGCGATGATAGAAAATAAATGGCTAGGTAGTAAAACTGGTCAAGGATTCTATAAAAAGGAAGGTAAAGTTATTACATCATTAGATTTAAACTCATTAGAATATAGAAAGAAGGAAAGAGCAAAATTTGCCACTTTAGAAATGACCAAGACGATTGATAAAGTTATTGATCGATTTAAAGTCTTAGTAAAAGGTAAAGATAAAGCTGGAGATTTTTATAGAAAGAACTTTGCAGCTATGTTTGCTTATGTTCAGAATAGAATACCTGAAATTTCAGATGAATTGTACAGAATAGATGATGCTATGAAAGCTGGTTTTGGCTGGGAGCATGGACCATTTCAAATTTGGGATGCCATAGGTGTAGAATCCGGAATTGAACTCATGAAAGCTGAAGGTTTAGAACCGGCAAAATGGGTAACCGATATGTTAACAAATGGAAATTCGTCATTCTATAGCATAAAAGATGGTGCCAAATATTATTATGACATTCCAAAGAACTCTCAAGAAAAAATACCAGGACAAGACGCATTTATTATTCTTGATAATATTCGTGAAGCAACAACAGTTTGGAAAAATAGTGATGCCTCTATTCAACATTTAGGTGATGGTGTATTGAACGTAGAATTTCAGTCAAAAATGAATACTTTGGGTGGTGGTGTTTTACAAGCCATTAATAAAGGTATTGATTTGGCAGAGACTGAATATGACGCGGTTATTTTAGGAAATCAGGCCGCTAATTTTACTGTTGGGGCTAACCTTGCCATGGTTTTTATGATGGCCGTAGAGCAAGAATATGATGAATTGAATTTTAGTGTAAAATATTTTCAAGATACCGTAATGCGTTTGCGTTATTCGTCTTGCCCAACTATAGTCGCTCCTCATGGAATGACTCTTGGAGGTGGTTGCGAATTATCAATGCATGCTGATAAAGTGGTGGCCGCTGCTGAAACTTATATTGGTCTAGTTGAATTTGGCGTTGGTATTATTCCTGGTGGAGCTGGCTCTAAAGAAATGGCATTAAGAGCTACGGAAGGTGTGTTGAAGGATGATGTAAAGCTGAATAAATTAAGAGATTATTTTATAAATGTGGCCATGGCCAAAGTTGCCACTTCAGCTTACGAAGCTTTTGACTTGGGCGTACTAAAAGAATATAAAGATATTGTGGTGGTAAACAAAGATCGTCAAATTGCAACGGCGAAACGTCATGCCGTGCAAATGCTCGAAGACGGCTATACACAACCGGCTCCTAAAAAAGCCTATGTATTAGGTCAACAGGCCTTAGGGATGTTCCTGGTAGGAACCGATAGTTTAGAGAAAGGGCGATACGCATCTGAACATGATAAAAAAATAGCTAACAAATTAGGCTATGTTATGGCAGGTGGTGATTTATCAGAACCAACTTGGGTTACTGAACAATATTTATTAGATCTTGAACGTGAAGCTTTTATGTCTTTGACTGCAGAACGTAAAACATTAGAACGAATTGAACATATGTTAAAAACCGGTAAGCCTCTAAGAAATTAAATTATGAAAACAGCATATATAGTAAAAGGATATAGAACAGCCGTTGGCAAGGCTCCAAGGGGAGTTTTCAGGTTTAAACGACCTGATGAATTGGCAGCAGAAACGATTGAGTATTTATTAGCTCAAGTTCCTCAATTAGATAAAAAACGAATTGATGACGTAATAGTTGGTAATGCAATGCCTGAAGCTGAGCAAGGGTTAAACGTTGCCAGGCTAATTTCTTTAATGAGATTAAAAATTGAAGACGTACCTGGAGTTACTGTAAACAGATATTGTGCTTCTGGTTTAGAGACCATTAGTATAGGTGTGGCTAAAATACAATCAGGAATGGCTAACTGCATCGTTGCCGGTGGTGTTGAAAGTATGAGTTATATTCCAATGGGAGGTTATAGGCCTGTACCTAATTATAAAGTTGCCAATCAAGGTCATGAAGACTATTATTGGGGAATGGGTTTGACGGCAGAAGCTGTTGCTCACCAATTTAAAGTATCTCGTGAAGATCAAGATGAATTTTCTTTTAACTCTCATATGAGATCCTTAAAAGCTCAAGACAATGATACCTTTAAAGATGACATCGTTCCAATAACCGTTGAACAAATTTTTGTTGATGAAAACAATAAAAAACAAGCCAAATCTTATGTAGTT
>CAZJCZ010000095.1:0-7844 GCA_964544575.1 uncultured Flavobacteriaceae bacterium
GTACTAAAATTATCAATTAATTAATAAATTATTTCTACAATTGACGTTGTATAAACGCTGAACGGATTATTTCAATCTATAAAATTATATGAAGAATTATATCTAAAAAGATATCTTTAGATAAAAACACATTGCCTTAGTATTGGAAAAAAAAATTAGTACCCAAGTCTCTTTTTGGCCTCCTTAGGATCAAAATCTGATTTTTTAAAAGTGTGTGCTTCCGTATTAAACACATGCTCTTCAAAATCGAAATCACCTTGTGAAAAAGCGATATAAAAATACTTCATAGTTTCAGCAAAGAAAAATGTAGCTAAATAATCCTTTTTTTCCATGGTTCTTACATCTTCAATTGAGTGATATGCCACTTCATTTTTACAATTCTTTTTAATATCACTCCAATATTTTTTTATCATATCTAAGTATTCTTCTTTACCTGTGATCTCATGAAGATAATAAGCAGACTCAATAATTTCCGGATTTATCTCAGAATTGGGATATTCATAGGTGTCATCATCATATTTATAGCGACTGGGTAGTAATCCGTTTTTATTCCATAGCCAATTCCAAGTCCTTTGATTTTTTTCTGCAGCTTCTATATCTCCTGAAATAGCTTGAATTGCCGGGAAAAAAGCGTCATATAGCGAAACCGAACGTTTTAAAACTTCACCGGTATGCATGTCAACAATTGTATAAAAAGTTTGTCCTTCGTATTCATCTAATAAATACTCATCAATTTTTGCCTTGCTAAAATCCCAAATTTCTTTTATTTCAGGGTCTGGAAAAATCATCCAGCTTTTATACATATACTCATAATATGCATCAACACCAGCCTGTAAATGGTGCCACTTAGTTCCTTCCCACTTGCCTGTATTTACATTTATAACTTCGCCAGGCAGACCTATTTTTGATTTCCTCTCAAAAATGGCTTTCGTAGCTTTTTTAGCAGCTTGATAATATTTCTGATCTTCCGTATAATAACTTAAAATTCCAAATTCAAATAAATAAGTAGCCGCTTGTGCAATGTTAACCACATCACCCTTTCCTTTACCATGATTACCAGCCAACTGTCCTGTTTTCAAATTCACGGAATGATTAGGAATACCTGTAGGCGTATTAAACGCAGGTAAAATTCTATCTCCAAAATCACGAGCTTTATCTAATATAGCTTCGTTTTTTGAGTAATGATACATAGATAATAAACCTCCTAAAATTCTGATATTTACTTCAAAAGTCTGAACATATAAATCTTTATCCCAGTCCATAGCCAACGCATACTCTTCTATTTCCTTTGCCTCCATATCAAGTCCCATAACTTTTAAAGTGCTATAGGCATCAATTGGAGAAATACCTAAGGATTCTTCATACCAGTCAAAAGAACTTTTAGAAATTGGTAGTAAAACGTCATGACCCCATGCATATTTTTTATAATCATTCCAAGATCTTAAAGTTTCAGATTTAACCTCTTCCTGAAGTTTCGTTATTTCCGGATCTTTTAAAGTTTTTTCCTTATCAACCTTATTTATTTGCTTGCATGAGAACAACAACATGATAATTAACAAAAATACAAGTGCTTCTTTCATTTTATAAACTTTGATATACTATAGTATTGTAAAAGAATTACATCAATAAATTACTATTAATACGTGATTCTTTACCGTAAAAACAAATTTTTAAAATCCAATTATATAACCTGTTAAATGAATATTTTTATTTTGAAGTATTATTGATTCCTGTTAGTATTGAATGATGAATTTAGAATTCTGGTTTTTACTTCGTCAATATACGTTCTACCAATTGTGTATCTTATTCCGGAAATTTCTACACTATTACCTTCCAACGTGTCAATTTTATCAATTGCAATGGTATACGACCTATGGATCCTAATGAAACTATCAGAGGGCAGTTGATCGGTAAAACTGGTCAATGTTTGGTGTATTATATATCTATTAGTTAAAGTATTTATCTTTAAATAATCTTTTAGGCTTTCAACGACTAAAATGTCATCCAAAAATATTTTCTTTAATTTTTTCTGTTCAATTTTAATAAAAATAAATGGCCTGTCTTGAACAATGTTTGATTGCGTTTTACTATTACCAAGGGCTCTATAAACTTTATTCATAGCCTGCATAAACCTAGGAAAAGATATTGGCTTCAATAAGTAATCTAATACTTCTAACTCATAGGTTTTGATCGCAAACTCTTCATGTGCACTGGTAATTACAATTAAGGGTTTCTTTTCTAAACTTTTTATAAAACTCAGACCATCTAACAAAGGCATATTAATATCCAAAAAAATTAGATCAACTGTATTTTCTTTTAAAAAATTTAACGCGTCAATAGCGTTATTAAAAGTGTTTACTAGTTCTACGTCATTAATTTTTAATAAATAATTCTTTATAACATTAATAGCTAATGGCTCATCATCAATTATCAAACATCTAACAATGCTCATACCTTAATTTTAAGTTTTACTGTAAATAAATTTTTCTTATTATCAAATCTTAAGTTATACTCCTCTTTTTTATACCCTAAAGAAAGTCTTTTCTGTACGTTTTTTAATCCAATTCCACCTTTTGTATCAAATCTTTGCTTAAACTTCGTGATTGCCGGAGATGGATTTGAAATACTAAAGTAAAGAAAATCTTCGATGATTTCAATATCAATATCAATTCTAATTTTACCAATATTTTTATTAGCTCCGTGTTTAAAGGAATTTTCCACAAATGAGAGTAACAAAATAGGTGCGATTTTCTTATTTTTGATGTCGCCCGAAATATTCATGTTTATAGTAAGAAGCTCACCATAACGTATTCGTTCTAAATCCAAATAATTTTGAATACACAATATTTCATTCTCTAAGCTTTGTCTTTTAAGTTTAGTTTCATAAAGCAAATACCGCATTAATTCAGAAAGCTTTAATATTATTTTCGGGGTTTTATCTGACTTTTCAATTGCTAACGAATAAATATTATTTAATGTGTTAAAAAAGAAATGAGGTGATATTTGGGTCTTTAAAAACAGTAGTTCTGTCTCTAATTGTAATTTTTCCAGATCGGTCAATCGTTTATGCTCTTTTAACCAATCCATAGTAATTTTAATCGCGGTTACAAACGTGACAACATAAAGCTCTCCAATAAACATCTCCACAACATAATTTAAAGAAAAGGTATCTGTTTCACCCGGCCCTTCGGGCCATACATTCGTACTCAATAAATAGTACGTAAGATTAAATTTTATGAATACCATTATAAGAATGGAAACAAAAACTAATAAAATATATGTCAAGTATTTTTTTTCATATACAAATTTGGGCATCAGCACGAATAAATTTAAATAAACCAATGTTATATGGATTGGAAACCCTAATGTATTGGATCGAAGAGAATATATATAATCATCGAAATAACTGCCCCAACGAAGTGTATTAAATATAAAATAAATGGTCCAAAAAATAATATGATACTTCAGCGTAACTTTATATAAACTTTTAGAGTCAGCATTAAATTTTTCATGGATTAAAGACATTATAATATTATTTTTTGATGTTCAACTGAGTTTATATGCTATCCGTCTAATATAATTTTTTAAAAAGTTAAATTTATAAATATTTATTATAGAATAGTGATTTAATAAATCATATTCGTACAAATCAACCGATATTTTGTTACTATGAAGAAATTATATTTAATGTTTTTATTGGGATTAGTAACTTGTTTACTTTCTTGTACAAACATAAAAGAAGATAAAAAAAATCATTCTCTAACCGACTACGTGAATCCCTTTATTGGTACCGGAGGTCATGGACATACTTATCCAGGTGCAACAGTTCCATTTGGAATGCTTCAGGTAAGTCCTGACAATGGAATTTCTAAATGGGATTGGTGTTCTGGTTATCATTATACCGATTCTATAACAATTGGATTCAGTCATTTACATTTGAGTGGAACAGGTATTGGAGATTTAAATGATATTCGTTTTATGCCTATAAATAAGGAAGTTGATCTAACAAAAGAAATTAAATCTAGAGACGATATCCCTTATAAATCTACTTATACTCATCAAGATGAGGCTGCTAAACCAGGTTATTATAGCGTAGTGTTGCAAGACCATAAAATAAAAGCAGAATTGAGTTCAACGTTAAGAACAGCTTATCATAAATACACATATTCAAAGGATGATATACAATCTGTAATCATAGATCTGGGGTTCGCCATAAACTGGGATAAAACAATAGCCTCGCATATTAACATTGTTGATGATAACACCGTTTCTGGTTACAGAAATAGCACCGGTTGGGCAAAAAATCAAAAGGTCTTTTTTGTTGCAAAATTTTCCAAACCAATTACAAAATATAATTTAGTTCGTGATGGGCAAAAAATAGAAAATACCGAAGTTGATGGAGAAAAAACATTTGCACAACTATTTTTTGATGCTAATACTGGGAATGAACTTCAAGTAAAGGTTGGGCTCTCATCTGTCAGCATTGAAAATGCTATCAATAATATTGCCGATTCAAATGATAATTTTGATTTTGACAAGATAAAAGATGAGGCAGAAGTTGAATGGAATAATAATTTAGCCAGCATTGAAATAGAAAGTTCCAATGAAGATTTAAAATCTATCTTTTATACAGCACTATATCATACTCAAATTGCTCCTGTAACCTTTAGCGATGTAAATGGAGAATTCAGAATGGAAAACGACACTATCAGTAAGGCCGAAAATTTCACGGCTTATTCTACTTTGTCATTGTGGGATACTTTTAGAGCCGAGCATCCTTTATTAACGATTACTGATCCTGATAAGGTTGCAGATTTTATAAATTCAATGCTGGCATATTATCAAACCAATAAAAAATTACCCGTTTGGACCTTATATGGAAATGAAACCAATACAATGACCGGTTATCACTCAATACCGGTAATTGCAGAAGCTTATCTGAAAGGTATACAGGGGTTTGATATTGAAAAGGCTTATGAGGCTATGAAAACAACAATGATGCAAGATGAACGAGGTTTGGAGTTTTATAAAAAATTTGGTTATGTCCCTTTTAATTTATTAGACGAATCTGTAACTATTACCTTAGAATATGCCTATAATGATTGGTGCGTTGCTCAAATAGCAAAAGCCTTAGGGAAAAATGATGATTACAATTATTTTTTGAGTAGATCAAAAGCTTATGAGCATTTGTTTGATACTGAAACCGGTTTTATGAGAGGAAAATCAGATAGTGGTGATTCATGGCATGAACCTTTTGATCCAAAATTTTCATCTCATAGAGTGCACGCAGATTATACAGAAGGAAACGCCTGGCAACATAGTTGGTTTGTTTTACATGACACTGATAATTTAATTAAAATGCACGGAGGTGAAGAAAAATTTACTGATAAGTTAGAACAATTATTTACGGAATCTTCAGAAATAACTGGTGAAAATGTATCGGCTGATATTTCTGGATTGATTGGCCAATACGCACATGGTAATGAACCCAGCCATCACATTGCTTATATGTTTAATTATGCGAATAAGCCTTGGAAAACTCAATATTGGGTTAGAGAAATACTAAAAACACAATACAATACGACACCTGAAGGACTGAGTGGTAATGAAGATTGTGGTCAAATGTCTGCATGGTATGTTTTTAGTTCAATAGGTCTATATCCTTTTAATCCTGCTTCGGGTGAATATCAAATTGGTAGCCCGATTTTTGAAAAAACTACTATTAAAGTATCGGAGAGCACATACTTTACTATTATTGCTGAAAATGCATCCGATGAAAATATCTATATACAATCTGCCCTTCTAAATGGAAAAGAGTTTAATCGAACAATGCTTAAACATCGCGAATTAATGAATGGAGGAACGCTCAAGTTTATAATGGGCACTAATCCTAATAAAAACTGGGGAACTACAAAAATTGAAAACTAAGAGATGAATATAATTGATATATCCATAATTGGTGTTTATGTATTATTAACACTATTTGTTGGAATTTGGGTTTCCAAAAAAGCTTCCAAAGGATTAAAATCATATTTTTTAGGAGGGAATGACATTAAATGGTATTTCTTGGGGCTAAGCAATGGATCAGGAATGTTTGATGTTTCAGGTACTGCCTGGATGGTAGGTATTTTATTTCTATATGGGGTAAAAAGTTTCATGTTTATGTGGATGTGGCCTATATGGAACCAGATCTTTGTTATGATGTTTCTAGCAGTATGGATTCGAAGATCTAAAGTAATGACTGGTTCGGAGTGGATCTTAACTCGATTTGGTGATGATCGGGCAGGTAGAGCCTCTCACATTATAGTAGCCATTTTTGCCATTATAGCAGCAATAGGTTTTATTGCCTATTTTTTTGAAGGTGTTGGTAAGTTCATGACCATTATTCTTCCTTGGGACCTAACTTGGTTTTTAGGCGAAACACAGTTACTCACTTCTGAACAATCTTATGCATTAATTATCATATTTTTAACTACAATATATACTGTTAAGGGTGGGATGTTTTCAGTGGTTGCTACAGAAGTTTTACAGTATGGTATCATGGTTATTGCCGGTATCTTAGTTGCAGGGTATACTTTTTTTGTAATAAGTGATGTTGAAATTGCCGCTGTAATATCGGAAGAATGGAAGAATGTCTTTTTCGGATGGGAATTAGAAGACCACTGGACTGGCAAATATGAAGCTTTTAATAGATTAATAGATTCTGAAGGTTATAAAATGTTTGGGGCATTTATTGGAATGACCTTATTCAAAGGATTTTTTGCGAGTATCGCTGGTCCAACACCAAGTTTTGATATGCAGCGTATTTTGTCAACCAAAACAACAAAGGAAGCGGCTTATATGAGCGGATTTACTAATTTGGTTTTATTTATTCCCCGATATTTATTGATTGCTGGTATTGTTGTAATTGCCTTAGTGGCCATTGGCCCTTCACTAACTGAGGATGGAGCCTTAACTGGCGAAGGGTTGGAAGTCTTATTGCCTAAAGTAATTAACTTTCATATTCCCGTTGGTATAAAAGGGCTATTGTTAGCAGGCTTGTTAGCAGCATTTATGTCAACATTTTCAGCCTTTGTAAATGCCGGGCCAGCATATATTGTTAATGATATTTATAAAAAGTATTTTAAACCCCAAGCAACAAGTAGTCACTATATTAAGGCGAGTTATATTTCGTCATTTTTAGTGGTTGGGATGGGAGTATTTATGGGATTTTTTGCTGAATCAATTAACTCCTTAACCTTATGGATAACCAGTGCCCTGTTTGGAGGTTATGTTGCGGCCAATTTCTTAAAGTGGATATGGTGGAGATTCAATGGTTGGGGTTATTTCTGGGGAATGCTTTCAGGTTTGATAATTGCATCGGTCCAATTTGTGATAGATCAAAATAAAGATAATTTTTCTGAGGGATCTTTCCTGTTTGAGGTTGCACATATTCCTGCAATTTATTTGTTCCCGGTTATTTTTGGCTTTTCACTGCTAGGTAGTTTCTTAGGCACCTATCTTTCTAAACCAACAGATATTAAAGTATTAAAATCATTTTATTACAACGTGAGACCATGGGGATGGTGGAATCCTGTTTATGAAACACTAAAAAAAGAAGATGATAGTTTGCAAAAAAACACAGACTTCTGGTTAGATATGATTAATAGTTTAATTGGTATTGTATGGCAATCTTCAATGATCTTAATGCCAATATTTCTGATCGTCAGGGATTATCCAAAAACGATTTTAACTACTGTTGTATTTGTAGTCACCTCAGTTATACTTAAATTTACTTGGTTTGACAGAGTTAAAAAAATTTCAGACTAAAAATTATAAGTTGTTCGTCCCAAAGGACTAAACTT
>CAZJCZ010000096.1:0-4033 GCA_964544575.1 uncultured Flavobacteriaceae bacterium
CCCTCGTCAATGTTATCATTAAGCTGAACACGGTTATCTCCGAAGTACAAATTTCCTAAGGCAAAATCAACCTTATCATCAGCATTAAAAACCTTGTAATGCCTGCTGATGGGATATCCCACCTCAGTTTTGAGGTAAATAGATTTTCCAAGTTGGTATTTTACATGTGCAAATAATTCGTTTGAAATCTTTACAACGTACTCATTATGTTTAGAGTATAGAGGTTTGTTTAAGTAATAACTTGAAGTAGGTGAATCAAAGCCTATCCCCACATGGGTTTTGGTGAATAATGCATAATTCAAATCTACCATACTAGGTAGGAGCATGGTGATTTCAAATTTTCGGTTCTCACTGAGGTAATATAAACCGGCTAATGGTACTAGCATGGATCCAAACTTTTCGGTATTGGCATACAAGCCAAATTTATAAGTGAGGTTTTTATTTTTGATATATGAAAACAAAGATGCTACTCCGATCTGAAGATTGTTGGAGGTCAATGCTCCTGGTCCAGATGCTATTTTGGGTAACAAGAGATAGCTTGCAGCCCATTTTTGAGAATATTTGTGGTGTAAACCTATTTGAAACCCAATGGAATTCAATGAAGTGGGTCCATCAAGGCTGGCATCCAATTGTAATCGGTCATGGTTTACAGCTAAACCTGTAAGTAAAACAGTTTGATCATTTAGCTCTAAAGGAAAGTTCAATTGCAGGGCTAATTCTGATAAATTGGTCTGCCCGCTCTCATTTTCAAAATCATTTGCCGGGCTATAGGCATAGTAGATGCTTGCAATATCAATATAATCCTGAGCCACTAGGGTTTGTAGGTAACATCCCAATAAAAGACATAAAATGTATTTCATTAGAGGTATTTTTTTAGTTTTTAACTCAACTTCCTGAATAAATATTTTATGAGGAACACTTATTAAAGTTAACCTAAAATAGGTTAATGAGCAATATTATCGAAAATGCGCTCATACGGAATGTTGGATTATGTATATTCTTTTTTTCTCTGAAGCGTTGCATGAAGTGGTGCGTAGGGCTTCAAACTAAGGTTAAAACAGACCTGAATCTAAGCCAAATATCCTAATAATATGTTAAGAATCCCAAAGTCTAAATTGAAAATTATGAATTTGTATTATATTCGCCATTCTTTGATTTAAAGAAGTTAAAAATTGCTATGAGTTCAAGCCCTAAACAAAGTGTTAAAAAGTCTAGATTTAGATTGCTTCATCAGTATTACTCATATACTGGCTTTTACGCATTTATTAAGTCTAGTCTGGGTAAGGCCATAAAACCGATTGTCATATTTATAGTCTCATTGTGGCTTGTTCATGCGTTTGTAATTGATTTTGATGATTTATTTACGTCAATCACAACTACTTATAGGCCTGTTACAATTTTAGGGGTATTCTTAGCCTCTGAATCAATATTAGGTTTAATTCCTCCTGAAATATTTATTGCTTGGGCCGGTAAAACAGAAACACCAATTTTCTATTTATCAATGCTTGCTGTGTTATCATACCTTGGTGGAATATTTTCATTTTTTATTGGTAAGGCAATTGCGAATATGCCTACTGTTTATGATTACTTAGAAGTGAAAATGCTAAAACATGTAAAGATGATTCGCAAATGGGGCGGGTTTCTAATTGTTGTGGGCGCTTTATTACCGATTCCGTTTTCGATGACAAGTATCGCTGCAGGAGCCATACAATATAAGTTTAAAAATTATTTATTATTTGGATTGATACGGTTTTTACGTTTTTATCTTTATGCATTGGTAATTTTTAATATTTTTTAATAAGGTACTTCTTACTCTATTCTACAATTTGTGAATATAAACACCACGGGTACTTTAATTCGCCTCAGACGGAACATTTGTATTCCTTTGTAATTGTAATGATTATACTCTAAACCATTGATAAACAATATTTAAGAAAACAAAGCGTTGTTTATAAAAAGCATTAATCAACCCAAAATGCATCTTATGAAAAATTATAAAATGGCCTTAAGCCTATTGGCGATGCTATTTCTTATAGTTTCATCCTCTTTTGTAAGTAATAAAAAACACATTGATGAATATGCTGACCTTGGAGGTTGGGTTAAATTAGGTACGCAAACAGTAAGTCCGGGTGTCGATTATGATGAATTGAATATTACTGAGGCCGATGAGACCTTCAATCACTTAAAATTTAAAGTGTCCAAGGCTCCTGTATATATTTGGAAAATATATATAATGTATAGTGACGATACCTCAGAAGGTCATGTCATTAAGCGTCATTTTAAAAAAGGTGATGCAAGCAGAATTTTAGATCTTGTAGGTTATGAACGAAAAATTAAAAAGATTATTTTTAACTACACAAGACGTAATACAGGTAAACAGCAATCCGAATTAGTGGTATTGGCTAAGCTATAGTAAGAGTAAATAGTTACCGAATTTATTTTCAGTCAATATTGTTGTCTTATTTTCTAAAGATATTATTCATCAGATTTATCTTGTTGTTCTTTCTTCATTTTTATATAACGTGATACCAGTCTTACCCCTAATCTTGCAAATAAGATAACGGCAATTACCATTACTATATCAAATCCTTCCATTTTAGTCGTTTTCTATTTTTGTAAACTCATAGGTATAGTTACTCAAGTTGAGTTTAATATGATATTTGCCTGCCTTTACGGGAATATTATCACCATCAGGAGATGCATTTCCGGAAGGAAATTTATCTTCGTTATAATTTCCTCCCCAATTACGAAGCCAGCTATTGTTGCAACGAAACTTAACGGTGCCTTCTTTTAGGTATAATTCTGCTTCCCAAATACTATTTTTGGCATCCGTCCGTATCATTGGGGTTGATCTGCCTCCAATGTCATCGTAACCGTCTAGTGCAGTTCCAATGATACCTACATTTTCATAAATAACTCTAACTTCCGGATAGTAGGACTTTATGAGTTCAAGAATTGAATTCCCGTCGTTATGTTTGCTTTGCGCTCCCCTTTTGTAGACTATTTTCTGACTTCGATAGGTCTTTATAAAGGATTGGTATTTGTTGGTTTTTATATCTTTTTGTAATTTATTTAATACTTCTTTACTGTAATACAAGGAGTCGTTGGGAAGCCAACCTTTGTTCAAATCTTCGCGATTCATATTAGGGTAAGCAAGTTCTTCGGAAATCAAAAAACTAGAAAATATATCATTATTTATGTCATATATATTTGATTCTATATTCTTAATTTTGTTTAGGTATCCGGTAATTTGTTTTACCAACTCATTCTGCTCTAAATTATCATAATCGGAATGAAGATCATTTACATAAAACAAAGCATCCGATTGGTAAGATTTAAAATTATCAAAACCAGTGTTATATAAAGCATACGGTAATTCTTCTTTGGGAATGGAATCTGGAAATTTCAGGATAAAGTCAAGAATTTCTATTTGATAAGACATATGTCCCATTTGGTTATTAAATTTATCCACATCGTAAATTATGGCATTATACAACTGTTCTAAAATTACATTGAACTGCTTTTCTTCTTTACGGTTTTCATTCCAATTTTGTAATTGTAAAGCCATGAAAATACCAATCATAATTAATGCTACTTCGCCAAATGCGTAACGAAAGTATTTTTGAAATTCATTTTCGTGGGAAAGTTTTTTTCTAATTTCTCTATAAAAATTGATCATTGGTTAATGTTGGTCAAAATGAAGCTTAACGGTTCGTAATAATTAGTTTAGGAATGCAATTAACGATTTAATTCTTGCTTTTTTGAGTTCAATATTATTTACTTACTAAATGTAAATAGCTTTTACAGATATATGCCCCAATGAATGTCTCCAATAAACTTAAAGGAATATTGAACCAAAGCATCCCAGTTGGTAAAATACCTATATTCCATACGATTACCCACATCATGGCAAAAGCAACGAACCATGAAAAAATAGTTGTTTGAAACAGATTGTATTTTTTTGAAAGAATAAATATCGTTATGGCAAATAAAAATCCCCAAATCATCCATACAATCATATTAACTTTCTCAT
>CAZJCZ010000096.1:4133-7830 GCA_964544575.1 uncultured Flavobacteriaceae bacterium
CCATACATTGCTTGCAACGATTTTTTGCCCTTCAATAGTAGGGTGAATGCCATCTTGTTGATTTAATTCAGGAATACCTCCCACATCTTTTAATATAAACGGGATTAATTCAAGCCTATTTTTTTCGGCCAATTCATAAAAAATAGCGCTGAACTCTGTAGTATATGCCGGCCCCATATTAGGAGGAAGTTGCATTCCGGCAAGAATGATAGTAGCATCAGGCTCTTTTTCATGTACCGCGTCTATAATTGCTTGCAGGTTCTCTCGGGTTTCCTTTAATGGAACCCCACGTAAACCATCATTAGCACCTAATTCTAATACAAAAACATCAATTTTCTGATTGAGCACCCATTTTATGCGACTTCTTCCACCTGCGCTAGTCTCTCCACTTAATCCAGAATTGACAACCGTGTAATCAAGGCCTAAAGAATCTACCATAGATTGTATAATGGCAGGAAAAGCATCATTTATGTCGTCAAGCCCATACCCTGCGGTAAGACTATCACCAAAGAATAGAATAGTCTTAGAGCGGGTATTTGTAGCAGTAGTACTTTCAGTTTCTGTGGTTTCTAATAGCACATTTTTTTCTTTTTTAGCAGCATCTCCACCACAGGAGAGTAGCAATAAAGAAATTATAAAATAACAAAACTTTAAGAAAATCTGCCTTCGGCTACCGTATAAAATTAAAATCATTTGCTTACTTTGCTTCTTCATCATTTTTATAGAATAAATTTAAATTGTATGCCAAAGATATTAAAGATTCACGAGCTCGAGAAAACATACACAAGTGGTTCAAAAAATATAACCGTATTGCATGATATTTCTTTTGAAATTGAAAAAGGAGATACCTTTTCAATTGTAGGCCCTTCAGGAAGTGGGAAAACAACCCTACTTGGCCTGTGTGCCGGTTTAGACCACCCTGATGCTGGAACTGTCGAATTATGTGGGCATAACATGCAAGATTTAAATGAAGATGAACGCGCCCAATTGCGAAATAAAGAGGTGGGATTTATTTTTCAAAACTTTCAATTACTACCCACCCTTACAGCGCTGGAGAATGTAATTGTTCCTTTAGAGTTGCAAGGTGCAAAAAATGCAATTAAGATTGGCATGGAATTGCTGGATAAAGTGGGGCTGGCAGATCGGTTTCATCACTATCCTTCGCAATTGTCAGGAGGAGAGCAGCAACGTGTAGCGTTGGCCAGAGCATTTTCAAGTTCACCTTCTATCTTATTTGCCGATGAACCTACCGGTAATCTGGATGAGGAAACCGGTGAAAAGGTAATACAGCTCCTTTTTGAATTAAACAAGGAAGCGGGCACTACCTTGGTGATTATCTCTCATGATTTAGATCTGGCCAATAGAACACAACAAATTCTTAGATTAAAAGGAGGAAAGATTATGACCAACGAAAGAACACTCTCGCTTTGAAAATAAAATCTTCATACTTAAAGGCAGGGACTCAGTGGTTGTTTAAAATGGCATGGCGCGACGGCAAGGCAAGTAGTGCAAGGTTGCTTCTTTTTATGGCCTCTATTATTCTTGGTATCGCAGCGGTAGTTTCTATTCAATTGTTTAGTGAAAATTTAAAGCAGAATATCCAGCGGCAGTCAAAGGCCTTAATGGGTGCAGATTTTATTATTGATAGCAGGCAACTCCCTAATAATAAAGTACAAGCTATCATTGACTCTTTAGGGGCAGATGCTTCAGAAGTAAATTTTTCATCGATGGCAGCATTTCCTAAAAATGGCGAAACCAAATTCGTACGTGTACGGGGAATTGAAGGTGGTTTCCCTTTTTATGGAAAAATGGATACCGAACCTCTTTCTGCGGCCTCAACGTATCAAGAATTAGGTGGGGCCTTGGTTGATGCTACCATGATGTTACAATATGAATTAAAGCCGGGTGATTCTATTAAATTAGGAAAGCTAACCTTGCCAATTGTTGGTGCTTTAAAATCTATTCCGGGATCTACAGCCATTTCTACTTCTGTGGCACCAACGGTGCTCATACCTTTTCGTTTTATTTCAGAAACCGAACTTTTACAAGTTGGAAGCCGTAAAGAATACCAGTATTTTTTTATTGCTCCGCCTACTATGGACTTAGAGCTATTGGATAAGAATCTCGACCCTATATTAGATGGTGAGAATGCTGATCTGGATACGCATACAAGCACCAGTCAGCGGCTGGGACGCAGTTATGATAACGTTAGCAAATTTTTGAATCTGGCGGCTTTTATAGCACTTTTACTGGGTTGTATAGGTATTGCCAGTTCTGTTCATATATATATAAAAGAAAAATTAGCCGATGTGGCTGTTCTAAAATGTTTGGGTGCCACAAGAAAACAGACTTTTTTAATTTATTTGATACAAATTGCCGGGATGGGTTTTTTAGGAGGTATCATAGGCACAGGTATCGGAATAGGGCTCCAACAGGCCTTTCCACTTATTTTACAGGAGTTTTTACCTTTTGATGTTCAAATATCAATCACACCACAGCCTCTTATTATGGGACTATTGCTCGGTGTATTGATGTCGGTGTTATTTGCATTATTGCCCTTACTCAATACTTGGTATGTTTCACCTTTAGAAGTATTGCGTGTTAGCCAGGAAAATACAGTAAAACCTAGAAAAGCGAGGGCATTCACCTTTGCCGCTATTTTAATTTTCATCTTTTTATTTTCATTTTGGCTTTTAAGAGATCTGCTTTATGCACTTGCATTTGTACTAGGTGTTTTAATCACTTTTTCAATTCTGGCAGGTATTGCAGCCTTGTTTATGAAGGTGATAAAGAAATATTTCCCTGTGGCCTGGGGTTTTACGGCACGTCAAAGTTTATTAAACCTCTTTCGGCCGAATAATCAAACCATGGTTTTGATATTAGCTATAGGCCTAGGGACATTCCTGATCAGTACTTTATATTTTACAAAAGATATCTTATTAGCAAAAACCGCCTTAGAGAATAGTGCAGAAAATGCGAATGTCATTTTATTGGATGTACAACCTAAGCAAAGAGAAGCTGTAGCCAATAGCATTTCACAAAAAGGTTTAAAGGTAGTAGATAATATCTCGCTTATTACCATGCGAATGCACAGTATTAAAGGGAAACTCGCCAATGATATTCGAAAAGATAGTAGCTCAACAATCAACGAATGGGTATTAAATCATGAATTTAGAACGACTTATCGTGATTCCTTGATCGCTTCAGAAGAACTTACAGAAGGAACATGGATTCCAGCAATAGCATCTGGAGAACCTATCATGATTTCTATTTCAGATGACCTTGCCCAAAATGCCCAGGTAGGTGTAGGTGATCCCATCATTTTTAATGTGCAGGGCGTTTTGATGGAAACTACTGTAGGAAGTATTAGAAAAGTAGATTGGGCACGTATGCAAATGAACTTCACTATTGTTTTTCCAATGGGTGTATTAGAAAATGCTCCCCAATTTCATGTCTTAACAACCAATGTCCCAGATGAAGCTAGTTCAGCTTCTTTGCAACGAGATTTGGTGAAAAAATTCCCAAATGTATCTGTTTTAGACCTGAGACAAATGTATACAGTCGTTGAAGATATTCTGGATAAGATTTCGTGGGTTATTAATTTCATGGCTTTTTTTAGTATTCTCACGGGCATCATTGTACTTATTGGCTCGGTTCGTACCAGTAAATATCAACGTATTAAAGAAAGTGTATTATT
>CAZJCZ010000097.1:0-7806 GCA_964544575.1 uncultured Flavobacteriaceae bacterium
CTTCTTGGGAAAAAATAGAATGGTCTGACCCTTTTATTGATATTGAAGGTGCTAAAAAGCCAACATATAACACTCAGGTAAAAATGTTATGGGATGAAACTTATTTCTATGTGTTAGCAAAAATAGAAGAACCACATGTTTGGGCAAATATTACAAAAAAAGATGCTGTAATATTTTATAATAATGATTTTGAGGTGTTTGTAGATCCTGATGGTGATACCCATAATTATTATGAATTAGAAATGAATGCATTGAACACAGCTTGGGATCTCTTTATTACCAAACCATATAGAGAAGGTAACGCTGTTCTAAACGATTGGAATATGACAGGTCTAAAATCTGCAGTAAAGGTTAATGGCACGATTAATAATCCAAATGATACAGATATCGGTTGGGTATTAGAAATGGCAATTCCCTGGTCAGTTTATAAAACCTCTTATTATGAAAAAAATGTACCAGTAGATAGGTTTTGGAGAGTGAATTTTTCAAGGGTCAATTGGGATTTTCAAATTATTGATGGAAAATATGAACGAAAAAAAGATTCCAATGGAAAGCTATTACATGAATACAATTGGGTTTGGTGCCCTACGGGTGTAATAAATATGCATGAGCCTGAAAAATGGGGCTATGTATATTTTTCTTCAAAAAAAGCTGGAGATTCAGATAAATTCACCATCCCTAATGACGAAAAAATAAAATGGGAAATTTATAAATTACACAGAGCTCAACATAAATATTATAAGCAACATGAAAAATGGGCCTCCTCAATTGATAGTCTTACAAACAAGACAATAATAGTTGCTCAAAAAAAAATTCAACCTACACTTGAAAATCATAGTACGGGTTGGAATATTACAGTTATAAGTCCATTTTCAGGTAAAACATTAATCATTAAAGATGATGGGAAATTCATGTCTAAATAAATTTAAAATGAGGATAACAATAGTATTATTCATTACACTAATAATAAGTATTGCATCGTGCACAAGCAAGAAAGAAACTGTGAATGACCCTATAATTGCTAGTTCAAACTTTGAATTTGGTGTTTGGGCAACTGCCAATAAAGATAAATCAAACGAAGAATATGCTTTAGAGTTTAAAAAATATAAAAGTGCTGGTATTGATGAGGTGTTAATTAATACTGGTACAGATCTAGAGCTTTTAAAAAGAATTACACCTATTGCCAAAAAAAATGGCCTAAAAGTACACGCATGGATCATGACGATGAATCGCCCTGGAGATTCAATTGCATTGACTCATCCCGAATGGTATGCGGTGAGTAAAGAAGGAAAATCTTGTTTTGATACAAGACCATATGTTGGCTATTACCAATGGTTATGTCCCACTAGAAAAGAATCTCGTGAACATATTTTGGGTTTAATAGAAGCCCTTGCTAAAGTAGATGGTATCGAAAGCGTACATCTTGATTATATTCGTTTTTCAGATATTTTTTTGCCAATCGGATTACTTCCAAAATACGATTTAGTGCAAGATGTTGAATTACCCGAATTTGATTTTTGTTATTGCGATGTTTGTATTAAAGAATTCGAAAAAATACATCATAAAAATCCTCTGGAAATAAAAAACACTTCCATAGATATGGAGTGGAAACAATTTAGGTTGAACCGTGTAAGAGATGTTGTCAATGATGCATATAAAATTGTCCATAAATACAATAAGAATTTGACTGCTGCAGTTTTCCCATATCCAGAAATGGCAGATCATATGGTGAGACAACGCTGGGATAAATGGACTATTGATGAAGTGTACCCTATGATCTATCATGGTTTTTACAATGAAGAAATTGATTGGATAGGTTTTGCAACAAAACAAGGAGTAGAAGATGTGAAGGGTAAAGGTATCGGTGTAAACACTGGCATTTACATACCTCCATTTAGCTCTTCAAATGAGTTAAAAGAAGCCATTTTATTAGCAAAAGATAATGGGGCAAAAGGAATCACCTTTTTTGATGGACCTGCATTATCTGAAGAATATCTAGAAACAATTAAGAAAACCAAAGAAAGCTTTAAATAAAAAAATGATAAAACATTCCCTTTCCCTTATTTTTGTACTGACATTATTTGTTGGTTGCGCAAGTCAAGAGAAAGAGCATTTAAAACTAACAGACCATGTAAATCCATTTATCGGAACAGACGGGCCGGGAAATACTTATCCCGGGGCGACAGTTCCTTTCGGGATGGTACAGTTAAGTCCGGATATTGGAATTCCAGGCTGGGATAGAATTGCAGGTTATTATTATCAAGATACTATAATTTCAGGTTTTTCGCATACACATTTGACAGGTACTGGGGCTGGAGATTTATATGATATTTTGGTAATGCCCACCAATAGTAGGTCTACAAAAAGAATTAAAGAAAATAATTATAAACCCTTTTCAAGCTATTCTCATGAAAAGGAAAAAGCTTCACCAGGATATTATTCGGTAGATTTATTAGATTTTGGCATTAAAGCCGAACTCACAGCCACCGAGAGAACAGGTATTCATAAGTATACTTTTCCAGAAGATCATAATTCTCAGATCTATATAGATCTAGGCTATTCCTTAAACTGGGATAGTCCAACTGAAACTTATATTCGAGTTGTTGATGATAACACTATTGAAGGATTTCGAAAGTCAACAGGTTGGGCAAAAGATCAACGCCTGTATTTTGTAATAAAACTTTCAAAACCATTTAATTCATACAAGCTTTATAAAAATGACTCGCTGGTTACTTCACCAATTAAAGGTAAAAACACTAAAATCATTTTAAATTATGTTACTAAGAACAATGAGGAAATTATTTTAAAGACTGGATTATCGACTGCAACCATCCAAGGAGCGTACAAATCTCTCGAAATAGAAGCATCTGATTTCAATTTCAATAATTACAAAAATAGAGCAGATACACTATGGGAAAACGAATTGCAAAAGATAACAATAGAAACTAAAGACAATGAAAAAAAGGAGATATTCTATACAATGATGTATCAGTCCATGCTTGCTCCTACTCTTTTAAGCGATTATAATGGAAATTACAAAGGGGCAAACGATACCATTGCAAAAGCCATTGGGTTTAATAGATATGATACTTTTTCATTATGGGATACTTACAGAGCTGCACACCCATTGTACACAATCCTGCATCAAAATAGAGTTTCTGATATGATAAATTCATTATTAGCCCATTATAATGAAACCGGCTTGTTACCAGTTTGGTCTATGCAAGGAAACGAAACTAATATGATGATTGGTTATCATTCTGTACCTGTTATTGTAGATGCCTATTTCAAAAATATTAAGGGTTTTGATATTGAGTTGGCCTTTGAAGCATGTAAAAAAAGTGCTATGGATAATTCAAGACAAATTGATAGTTACAAGGACTTCGGTTATATCCCAGTAGATGAACACCATGAAAATTGGTCAGTTTCAAAAACATTAGAATATGCCTATGACGATTGGTGCATTGCCCAATTTGCAAAAGATTTAGGCAAGACAGAAGACTACGATTATTTTTTAAAACGTTCTGAAAACTGGCGTAATGTTTATGATAAGCAAAGTACATTTATGCGTCCAAAATTAGAAAATGGGACCTTTATTAAAAAGTTTGTTCCCAAAGAGTACACAGCCTATTTCTGTGAAAGTAATGCATGGCAATATTTTTGGTCCGTTTCTCAAAATATAGAAGGGCTTATCGAGGTAGTTGGAGGAAGTGAAAAGTTTGAAAAAAAATTAGATTCCATGTTTACATTAAACCCTCTTCCTGAAGATAATTTACCCATTTTTAGTACAGGAATGATTGGGCAATATGCTCATGGAAATGAGCCAAGTCATCATGTAGGTTATTTATATAATTATGTTGGAAAACCCTGGAAAACACAAGAATTGATTAGAGAAATTTTAGAAACTCAATATAAAAATACTCCTGACGGTCATTGTGGAAATGAAGATTGTGGACAAATGTCATCTTGGTATATTTTCAGTTCTTTGGGGTTTTACCCTGTCAATCCATCACAAGGAGTTTATAGTTTTGGATCCCCTTTATTTGATAAGGCCACAATTAATTTGGAAAACGGAAAAAAGTTTGTAATTCAAGCGATTAATAACAATAATGAGAATAAATTTATACAATCAGTTGAATTGAATGGCAAAACAATCACACAAAATTATATCTTACATAAAGATATTCTTGAAGGTGGTAACTTGATCTTTACTATGGGAAAACAGCCCAATAAAAATGTTAAAAATACAATGGCATTGTCATCGAAATTATATAATTAACGATAAATCAATAAATGAGTGTCAAAATGAAAAACTTAAAAATAATTATCATATTCCTATTTTATGTAAGTAATCCAGTATTTGGGCAGGAAGAAAAGGTAAAGGTTAACGATCGTTTAGAATGGTTTAAAGAAGCCAAATTGGGTGTTTTTATTCATTGGGGGTATTATGGTGTAAAAGGCATTGGAGAATCTTGGTCTATGTATCATAAAAAGATTTCATATGAAGATTATATGGCACAAGGTAAACAGTTCACAGCAGAGAATTATAAACCCGAAGAATGGGCAAAACTTTTTAAAAAAATAGGTGCTCGTTATGCCGTTTTAACCACAAAACACCATGACGGAGTGGCGTTATGGGATACAAAATACAGCAAACTAAATGTAAAAGAAAAGACGCCGGCAAACAGAAATTTAGTTACTCCTTTTGTGAATGCATTAAGAAAAGAAGATTTAAAAGTAGGATTGTATTATTCATTATGTGACTGGTCACATCCAGATTATGATGTGGTTTTTCCGAGGCCTAATACTAAAAAAGATTATCCTCAAAAAAACCAGAAAGAACTATCTTCCTGGCAACGATTCGTAAAATTTTATAAAGGTCAAATAAAAGAATTAAGTGATACGTACCAGCCAGATTTATTTTGGTTTGATGGTGATTGGGAGAAATCGAGTGAGCAATGGAGAGCACAATCCCTAAAAGATTCATTATTGGCTTGGAATCCAAAGACTATCGTAAATTCCAGGTTAAAATCGCATGGAGATTATAGTACGCCAGAACAAGGAATTCCTGTTGTAAGACCCAAAGGTGCATGGGAGTTTTGTATGACGATGAATGATAATTGGGGTTATTATCCGTCAGACACCAACTACAAACCTATATCTCAAATTATAAGAACATTTGTTGAGGTGATTGCTTCTGGAGGTAATCTATTATTAAATATTGGCCCAAAACCCGATGGAACTATTGCGAAAGAACAAATTGAACGATTAGAAGCTTTGGGTGAATGGATTAAAAAACATGAAGACATTGTATTTTCTTCTAAAGCCGGTTTACCATACGGACATTTTTATGGACCCACCTTGTTAAGTAAAGATGAACAAAAAATTTACCTATGCCTATTTGATAGTCCTATAAATTATATCTCGTTAAAAGGAATTCAAAATAAGGTAAAATCTATTAAAGTTGTGGGAAGCAATCAGCAATTAAGTTTTGAAAGGAATGGCGGAGCTGCTTGGAATAATATCCCCGGAATACTTCGTATTGAAATCCCTAAAGAGCAAAATATGGATCAATATGTTACTATATTGGAGGTTGCCTTGGAAGGTGACTTAAAACTATACAGAGGTCATGGTAATGCCGTTGAATTAAATTAAGATAATTATGATAAACACAGCTCTTAAAATTTTCTGGATTCTTGCATTGGTTAGTTGCTTTATTTCCTGTGATAATCCCAAAACTGATCATGAATCATCAGAATCATATGCGACTAATTTAGTAGATTATGTAAACCCCTTAATGGGAACTGATTCGGATTTTAATTTGTCAAACGGAAATACATACCCGGCCATAGCTACACCTTGGGGTATGAATTTCTGGACACCCATGACTTCAAAAATGGGAGATGGCTGGACATATAAATATGATGAAAATAAAATAAGAGGAATTAAACAAACACATCAACCCAGTCCCTGGATCAATGATTATGCGGCCTTTTCCTTTATGGCAGTAACAGGAGAATTAAAATATAAGGAAGACGAAAGGGGTTCTTGGTTTTCACATAAAGCCGAAACTGTAAAACCTCATCATTATAAAGTGTATTTAGCTGATTATGATGTTACAGCAGAAATATCCCCTACAGAGAGAGCAGCCCATTTTAAATTTACTTTCCCTGAATCTGAATCTTCATTTATTATTTTAGATGCCTTTTTTAAAGGTTCTATGGTGAAAATTATCCCCGAAGAACGTAAAATAATAGGCTATTGTAGAAATAATAGCGGTGGTGTACCCGAGAATTTTCATAATTATTTCGTTGCCGAATTTGACAAAGATTTTGAAGTAAATCATACTTGGAATAATGATTGGGTCTTGAAAGAAAATTCCACTGAAAGTGAAGGCGAGCACGTAGGTGCCATTATTGGATTCAAAACGAAAAAAGGAGAGGCTGTTCATGTAAAAGTTGCATCATCTTTTGTTAGTCCTTCTCAAGCTCAATTAAACTTATCCAGAGAAATTGGTGCCGATTCTTTTGAAGAAACAAAAGAAAAAGCCAAGCAAACTTGGGAAAAAGAACTAAGCAGAATTCAAATTGAAGATGACAACACAGATCATATTAAAACATTTTACTCAAGTTTATATAGAGTCTTGTTATTCCCTAGAAAATTTTATGAATTCGATATAAATAATGAAGTCGTTCATTACAGTCCATATAACGGCAAAGTATTGCCTGGATATATGTTTACCGATAATGGTTTTTGGGACACATTCAGAGCTGTTTTTCCATTTTTTAATATGATGTATCCTGAATTAAACGGAAACATAATGAAAGGCCTGGCTAATACTTACAAAGAGTCGGGTTGGTTGCCTGAATGGGCGAGTCCGGGCCATAGAGATTGTATGATTGGTTCTAATTCAGCTCCAATCATTTCTGATGCTTTTTTAAAAGGCGTCAAGGATATGGATACAGAAGTGCTATTGGAAGCAATACTAAAAAATGCGACGGTCGCAGAAGGAAGGCCTGTTAGTTCTGTAGGTAGAGCAGGTTTAGAGTATTATAATACATTAGGATTTGTGCCATACAACGTAGGTATCAATGAAAACGCAGCGAGAACGTTGGAATATGCCTATGCTGATTTTACAATTGCAAAAATGGCAGAAAAATTAGGAAAAAAAGATATCGCAGAAAAATATTTCGATCAATCAATGAATTATAAGAAGTTATTTGATCCCTCAACAAATTTAATGAGAGGCAAAAATAAGGGAGGAGATTTTCAAACACCATTCAATCCATTAAAATGGGGAGATGCTTTTACAGAAGGAAATAGTTTACATTATACCTGGTCAGTTTTTCATGATATTCAAGGTCTTATTGATTTAATGGGTGGCAAAGAAATATTTGCATCAAAATTAGATGAGGTTTTTGCCATGCCACCAGATTTTGATGCCTCTTATTACGGTTTTACAATTCATGAAATTAGAGAAATGCAAATTGTTAATATGGGCAACTATGCACACGGAAATCAACCAATTCAGCATATGATCTATTTGTATAATTATGCAAATGAATCATATAAAGCTCAAGAAAAAGTGAGAAAAGTTTTAACAGAATTGTATTCCGCCACACCAGACGGTTATTGTGGTGATGAAGATAACGGGCAAACCTCGGCTTGGTATGTATTTAGTTCATTAGGGTTTTATCCTGTGACTCCGGCAGCAGATCAATATGTTATTGGTAGTCCCTTGTTCAAAAAAGCGATTATTAATTTAGAAAATGGAAATCAATTCACAATTCAATCTTCAAATAATTC
>CAZJCZ010000098.1:0-4731 GCA_964544575.1 uncultured Flavobacteriaceae bacterium
GCAAAACCTAAAGATCTGCATAATTGTTCTCCGCGTATACCAAAACCAACAATACCTACTCTGATCGGTTCTCCACCAATTGAAGGTAATGCTGAAGGTAATGAAGGGTCTATATTTAATTGCTCTAAGAGCTCAGAACGTTCTTTGCTACTCATAAGGCTATTTGAGGCCCCTGCCCACCAAATTCCACCGGCAATTGGCAAGCTACCCAAACCTTTTAGTACATCTCGTCTAGTCCATTTCATACGGTATCTTTTTTAATTTCTGTTTTATTCTTATTAAAAATACGGCCTAAGCCAAAGTAATGACCTGTTGGCAGCTGGTAAATTACCATACAGGCGGCCAATTCTATTAAATTCTTATTTACAAACCAATAACTACCTTCAACATTTACTTGTGTTATCCAAGGAAAAGACGGATGTGCTAAGTAATACAAGGCTAATAACCCTATCCCTACTATTGCTCCTTTTTTCTCAAAAATACCCAGTGTAAAGCAAAGGCCCACTACAATAAGGGCAGCCATATTTAAACCATCAACCCATCCCATCAGTGCTTCATTTGTAAGCCATGCAAATACAGGCTTTAAAGGTCCTTGCGCCGAGGCGAGATACCCATAGGAGGTCCAATCAGGATTATAAATCTTGATGATCCCTTCATATAAAAAATGCCAGCCGATAAATATACGCATGAGTACAACGCTGTCCTTAAGATCCCATTTTTTGTTGATTCCAGTCATTTGAAATATTTTTATTGCTCGCAAAGCTAACAAAAATGTGTCTATTTTTTATTATTTTAATCAGGTAAAATTGACAATCAGGATATTGAACCTTTTACTTTCATAAAATATAGTTTTATCCTTCAGTTGTGCCGTAAAGTAAATATTCTGAAATACATCAAAAAAATATTGTAGAAAAAAGGATGGGGGAAATTCCTTTGTTTTATGGGTTGTTGTTTCGTAAATTGCAGTATATCAGAACACCTCTATTGAATTCAAATCTTCTATAAACCGAATTACCTAATTTAAAACCATGACTGACCCTCAAAACAAATTAAATCAATTACTGGCCAAGTTAGAATTCCTCCTGCAAAGACAAGATAATTTTACGAAAGAAATCAACCAATTAAGGGAAGAGGTCATCCAACTAAAAAAGTTGGAAGAAGTGTCATCGGCTGATAAGACGATAGGAAGTGAAGCAAAAAAGCAACCACAAACCATAGAAGAAAATATATCTTTTGAAAAAGAAAATGTAAAAGAAAAGGCTCCAGTACATGAGACGAGTATGGGCTCCAAAAAATTTAACAGAAAGCTAAAAGGAAAAGTTTTAGGCGGCGTTTGTTCCGGGTTGGGCAACTATGCTGGTATAGATGCTATTTGGGTGCGCATTATTTATGTTATACTAACGCTTTTCAGTTTGGGTGGCGGAATTCTTATTTACGCCTTACTTTGGATCATAATGCCAGGTGATAACACCACTCATGTAAGCCTACCAACATCTCAACGGCCAGGTTCTCAAAAACTACAAGAACAGGTCGTCTCAAAACCAGATAATTCGATAAATATCAAATCAAACCTTGAAAAATTTATAGGTGAAAACCTAATCAATAAAATAGGTATTGCCATTTTAGTAATAGGTGTAGGCATTGGTGCAAAATATTCAATTGAGAACGACCTAATAAGCCCATTGACCCGTATAATATTGGGTTATTTGGTTGGGATTGGTCTCCTAGGCCTTGGTATTAAATTAAAGAAAAAATATGACAACTTTAGTGCCGTATTAGTGAGTGGTGCAATGGCGATCTTATACTTTATTACCTATGCGGCCTATAGCTTTTATGAGCTGATTCCACAAATATTCGCTTTTGCGATTATGGTTCTTTTTACAATTTTTACGGTCATTGCCGCCTTCAATTATAATAAACAGGTCATTGCCCATATCGGGTTAGTAGGTGCTTATGCAGTTCCTTTTTTATTAAGTAATGAAACCAGCCAAGCAGCTGTACTTTTTAGTTATGTGGCCATACTCAATATTGGCATACTGGTTATTGCATTTAAAAAATACTGGAAGCTCCTTTACTATGTGTCGTTTGCCCTAACCTGGCTTATTTTCTTTTCATGGTACGCAACCTCCTTTAAAGAAAGTGAACATTTTACAACGGCATGGACCTTTGTCATCCTATTCTTTGCTATTTTCTATACAATCTTTTTGGCCTATAAACTGGTACAAAAAGAAAAATTCGAAATTCAAGATATCATATTGGTGCTTATCAATTCATTTATCTTTTATGGTATTGGTTATGCCCTGTTAGAAAATCATGAAATTGGCAAACAATACTTAGGCTTATTTACATTAGGCAATGCAATCATTCACGTTGTGGTGAGTGTTGTGATATACCTTCAAAAATTAGCAGACCGCAATGTTTTTTATCTTATTGCCGGCTTGGCACTCGTTTTTATAACCATTGCCATTCCTGTTCAATTAGATGGCAATTGGGTTACTCTGTTATGGGCTGGTGAAGCTGCCTTACTATTCTGGATTGGAAGAACAAAGAATACTCCTATTTATGAAAAATTATCATATCCCTTAATGATCATGGCCTTTATCAGCCTGTTTCAAGATTGGGGGATGGCATATAATCACTATGATTTTGATGCAATGAGCCCAAGCATAACGCCTATTATAAATATTCATTTCCTATCTTCAGTTTTATTCATTGCAGCATTCTGGTTTATAAATTGGATGAATCGTAATAAAAACTACACCTCTGCATTGGCTTCAAATAAAGAACTGTTAAGATTGGTTTCTATGGCTATTCCGGCTTTACTCGTCTTTACCATTTATTTTGCATTCAGAATGGAAATAGCTTATTATTGGGACGAGTTAAATAGAGCGTCTACAATTTCAAATAGCCATGATAATTATGATCTAAAACATTTCAAAAATATTTGGCTGATCATTTATACCATGCTCTTTTTATCAGTGCTTTCAATAGTGAATATCAAAAAGTTGAAGAATAGTTTATTGGGTTTCATTAACCTTGGGCTAAACGCCCTGGTATTGGCAGTCTTTTTGGTACTAGGTCTATATGAATTAAGTGAGTTACGCGAAAGCTTTATAGATGGCTCTCAATTTTATCAAGGAAGCTTTATTAATATTTCACTTAGGTATGTTTCCTTTATTTTTGTTATCCTCCTATTGATAAGTTCCTATAATTATCTCCGTCAAGAATATATAAAAAAAGAACTAAAAATAATATTTGAATTGGTATTGCACCTTACGATTTTATGGATTGTTAGTAGCGAATTGTTACATTGGATGGATCTAGGAGAAGCAACCCAATCTTATAAACTGGGCTTAAGTATCCTTTGGGGTGTTTATTCATTACTGCTCATTGCCTTGGGCATCTATAAAAAGAAGAAATATTTGCGTATCGGGGCCATTGCTGTATTTGGGATTACTCTATTAAAACTATTTTTCTACGATATTTCACATCTTGATACAATTGCAAAAACCATTGTGTTTATTTCGTTGGGCACATTGCTGTTGATCATTTCTTTCTTATATAATAAATACAAAGATGTTATTGCTGATGATACTGAAAACTAAATAAATTAGTTGCTTAACTTAGCAGATCGATGTAAAATCGATTCAACAAAAACTGTAGACCTTAGCAGTGGTATGGTCATAGAAGCATTATAATAAGAAGGGAAAGCCTCTTGTTTTATGTGTCTTAGTTTTGTAAATTGCAATTCATCTAAAAATAACTATGGAGTTCCATTTAAGACCATGGCATACAAATGATCTCATAGATCTGGTACACTTTGCCAACAACCCAAGAATCGCTAATAACCTAACAGATGCATTTCCTCATCCCTACACTGAACAGGATGGTATTGAATTTATCAATATGGCTACTAATGACCGCCCTACGCTGATATTTGCTATTGAAGTAGACGGAAAAGCTGCAGGTGGTATTGGCCTGCACCAGCAAACAGACTTGAAAAAAAGGAATATGGAGCTGGGTTATTGGCTGGCAGATATCCATTGGGGTAAAGGCATCATGTCTGCGGCAGTTAAGGAAATGGTTGAATATGGTTTTAAAACATTCAAAATAAATAGGATCTACGCCCGGCCCTTCGGTACTAACATGGGATCCCAACGAGTACTCCAAAAAGCCGGTTTTACCTTAGAAGGAACTTTCGAAAAAGCCTTATACAAAAAAGGTGAATATATAGACGAATTGATCTATGCGGTCCGTAAAGACTAAACTTGAATGAAGTGAATTCATATTGAATTTATACTTTATAATGGTCATGCCCTTGTTGCTTGGTGAACAAATAATATTAAACATTTAAAATATAAATACTTACCACAAATATCCTACGATGAAAAAAGTTATTTTATTGTTAATGATAGCAGGTATCTGCTTCATAAGCTGTAAACCTGAAACTCAGACAAACGCTCTTCCTGTTGTTGATAATATTCGGATCAATCAATTAGGATTTTATCCTACTTCGGTCAAGCAATTTATGGTAATCGATACCGTTGCCACCAATTTTGAAATTATAGATGAACTTGGCGGAATTGCTTTTAGCGGTACCTTAAAAGATCATGGTATCTGGGAGACCTCCGGTGAAAAGGTAATGATGGGCGATTTTAGCACGCTACGTGAACAGGGTAATTACACTGTAATTGTAGACAATAAAATGTTATCACACCCTTTCGAAATTAC
>CAZJCZ010000098.1:4831-7737 GCA_964544575.1 uncultured Flavobacteriaceae bacterium
TGAACGCGGCCATTAAAAGTTATTATTTTCAAAGAGCTTCCATGGCTATTGAAGAACCTTTTGGCGGCATTTATAAACGTGCTGCCGGGCATCTTGACAATAAATGTAAATTCCACCCATCTTCAGGAGGGCGAACTACCGGGGTTCTAGTTTCATCAAAAGGATGGTATGATGCCGGCGATTATGGTAAATATATCGTCAATGCTGCCTTCTCCGTAGGTCAGATGCTGCATTTTGTGGAGCAATATCCAATGGCTATAAAAGATGGCACGCTGAATATTCCTGAAAGTTATAATGGAGTTAGTGATCTATTAGATGAACTCAAATATGAGCTCGATTGGATCGTTACCATGCAAGATAAAGACGGCGGCGTATATCACAAGTTAACTGCGAAGGGTTTTAGTGATTTTATTATGCCCGAAGCCTATGACCTTGACAGGTATATTATCGGTAAAAGTACCGCAGCTTCCTTAAATTTTGCAGCCGTTTTGGCACAGGCTTCACGACTGTATAGTGATTTTGATCCGCAATGGTCAGAAAATGCACTTGGTCAGGCTGAAAGTGCATGGCTATGGGCCCTCAAAAATAAGAATGTCGCTTTCAAAAACCCTGAAGATGTGAGTACCGGCCAATATGATGATGATGTATTTTCTGATGATTTTTACTGGGCTGCGGCCGAATTGTATATTGCTACACGAAAAACGGAATACCTGGCTTATTTAATGGCTAATCAAGAGCCGATGATACATCAACTGACCAACAGCTGGAAATTTTTTGTCAGAAATAACGGGTTCCACTCCTTGTTAGAAAATCGAGGAATGTTGGACACATCTCTGGCAGCGTCGTTGGTAAAAGGACAGCTCAAACTGGCTGACGAAATCTTAACAAAAATTAATACAAATCCATACCGTATTGGCTTAGACCGTTTTGAATGGGGTTCTAATAGTGATATCCTTAACCAGGCTATGATATTATGTATAGCGCATCGTCTGACAGGCGACGATAAATACCTGCTGGGTGCCGAGCAGATCACTGATTATATTTTTGGGAAAAATGCAACTGGCTATAGTTTCTTAACGGGCTTTGGTTCTAAAAAAGTCATGTTTCCGCATCATAGACCTAGTGGCGCCGATGGTATCGATGAGCCGGTTCCCGGCTTTATAATAGGTGGTCCTAACAATGACAAACAAGATAGTCATTTGGTTACTTATGTAAACGAAACACCTGCAAAATCTTATATGGATGTACAAGCTAGCTTTGCCTCCAATGAAGTCTGTATTAATTGGAATGCTCCTGCTGTTTATGTGCTGGGATATTTAGAACAGGTCAGAAACAATAGTATGGATAATCCTTTAATACGCAACTTGAGAAAAATGTAACATTTAATACACCTATCATGGAAAAACCAACAATACTCGGATTAAGAACCACCACTTATATGGTGGGCGACCTTAAAAAAGCAACCACATGGTACGCAGCAGCGTTTCAAACTCAGCCCTATTTTGACGAACCTTTTTATGTAGGTTTTAATATTGGCGGATATGAACTCGGTTTATTACCTGAACAAAACCCTTCTACTAATAAGACCGATAGCGTATTGAGCTATTGGGGTGTCAATGATATAGAAAAGGAATACAAGCATTTTATAAACTCAGGAGCCACAGAGCATGAAAAGCCAACCAATGTGGGTGGTGAATTAATGGTAGCCAGTGTAAAAGACCCTTGGGGCAATATCATCGGGCTCATTTATAACCCGGATTTCAAATTGAAAGAATAATAATCAAACTAAATTATTGACCTCGTCAAAAACTGAGATAGCATCAGAACCCATTTTAGCAAAAGTTTCGGGTCAAGCCTTGTAATAAAATAATGCAATTTATTATGGGCGTGCCCATACCGATTAGGAGAATTAAGGGGGCGATTGTTTTTTGGTGATAATAAATTTCCATCATATTGGCACAATATTTTTTATGAGAATTTTTTTGTAGCTTGTTTCTGTTTTATGGAACACTAATTTATTAACACTATGTCATTACTATCTTCCATCATTTATTTTACCTGGTTTCTTTCTGAAGTTTTGCTGAACAGGTTGTTACGTTCAAAAAAAACAGATCAACAAAACGAAGATAAAGGTTCATTGACCCTTATTTGGATCGTCATTTTTGTAAGTATTTTTTCTGCCGTTTTTATGGCTAAATCGATCTCCTTACCAATCATGGACAGCGCTATTATCGTATACATCGGACTTTCTCTCATTATTGTGGGTATTGTTTTAAGAATAATGATCATCAGAACATTAGGACAATTTTTTACCGTAGATGTTACGATAAAACAAGATCATAAACTCAAAAAAGACGGTTTCTATACCTATATCAGACATCCCTCCTACGCTGCTTCGCTCATAACGGTTGTAGGTTTCGGAATTTCTCTTAATAATTATGCCTCACTGGTATTGGTTACGGTCTTAATATCAATAGCCTTTCTCATTCGGATAAAAGTTGAAGAAAAATTATTGACAGCACATTTTGGTGCTGAGTATCTTGAATACCAAAAAAATACCAAGGCCCTGATACCCTTCATTTATTGATCATATGATTGGTGTGATGTGCTTGTTCGTAGTGGGCAGTTCGCGGTAAGTTGCAAAGAAAATTGAAAAAATAGAAAATAGACAAATGAAGAAAGAAACAAAAGTTAAAAACCAAAAAGATAAAGGATAAAAATTAAAGGCTAACGACTAAGGTCTGAACCCTAAGACAAATACAATATGGAAACAATTAAAAATATATTAGAATTTGAGCTCTTCAGTGTGGGCAATTACAGCATGGGGGTTTCTAAATTGGTAACTATTTTAATGATCGTAGTGATTACCAAATTAGTATTATGGCTCATTAAAAAAGCGCTATATC
>CAZJCZ010000099.1:0-7684 GCA_964544575.1 uncultured Flavobacteriaceae bacterium
AGGCCAAACATAGTTTTTATTATGAGTGATGATCATGCTTATCAGGCTATAAGTGCCTATGGACATGGTTTAAATCGTACTCCAAATATTGACAGAATCGCAAGTGAAGGAGTTATTTTTAATAGAGGATTTGTAACAAATTCTATTTGTGCTCCAAGCCGAGCAGTAATGCTTACCGGTAAGCATAGTCATATTAACGGAAAGGTTGATAATATTCAATCCTTTGATTGGGATCAAGATAATTTTGCAAAAACATTGCAAAAATCTGGCTATCAAACAGCCTTAGTAGGTAAAATTCATTTGAATGGATTGCCACAAGGTTTTGATTATTCAAATGTGCTTCCTGGCCAAGGTCAATATTACAATCCGGATTTTATTGAAAATGGAGAAAAAAAGAAATATGAAGGGTATGTGACAACGGTTACTACTGACATCGCCTTAGATTGGTTGAAAAATAAACGCGTTAAAGAGAAACCATTTTTGCTACTGTATCACCAAAAGGCACCACATAGAACCTGGATGCCTGAAGAAAAATATTTCACCTTATTTGATGACCAAAATTTCACTCCTCCATTAAATTTTTTTGATGATTATAAGGGCAGGCTGGCAGCTTCAAAACACGAAATGGGAATTTATAAGGATATGGATATCGTTTATGATTTGAAAATGTTAGATAAAGAAGGGGAACTCCAAACGAAGTATAGAAAACATTTTCAAAATCAGTACAATCGGATGAATGAAGAACAACGATCCGCTTGGGATGCATATTATGACCCTATTATTAGTGATTTTAAAAAAAGCGACCTCCAAGGAAAGGAATTAGCCTTATGGAAATTCAATCGTTATATGCAAGATTATTTGCGAACTATTCAATCAGTTGATGACGGAGTAGGAGAGTTATTAGATTATTTAGAGAAAAATGGGTTAAGCGAAAACACCATTGTTGTTTATACTTCAGATCAGGGGTTTTATTTAGGGGAACATGGTTGGTTTGATAAGCGATTTATGTATGAAGAATCGTTTCGAACGCCAATACTAATGAAATACCCCAAGGAAATAAAGGCAGGTACAGTGATAAATAAAATGATTCAAAATTTAGATTTTGCACCAACTTTTTTAGATTACGCAGGTGTACCTATTTCTGATGAAATTCAAGGAGAATCCTTTAGGAAATTAGTGAATGGAGAAGTAAGTGAATGGCGTGATGCTATTTATTATACGTATTATGAGTTTCCGGGCGAACATCATGTGAAACGACATTATGGAGTTCGAACAGATCGATATAAACTTATTCATTTTTATTACGATATTGACGAATGGGAATTGTATGATCTGGATAAAGATCCATCAGAAATGAACAATGTATATAATGACCCCTCGTATAAAAATATTGTTGAAAATATGCATGATCGTCTGGATGAAATGAGAGAGAAATATGGGGATAGTGATGAATTAAATAATAAATATTTAGAACATTATTTAAAAGCTAAAGGAAATAATAACTAGTTGTATAGAATCGACTATTTTGTTCTTAAAAAGTATATGTATAAGTTAATAATAATAGGGCTACTTTTTATAGGTGTGTCATGTGAAAAACCTCCTCTACAAAAAACGGGAATTATTCCACAACCAAATGTCATTGACTATCAACAAGGTTCTTTTCTAATTAATGATAAAACGGTAATTGTTGTCGATAATACTGAAGAGGGTCAAACGGTAGCAAAAGGACTCGTTTCTTTTTTAAAACTTAACTTTGACTTAAGTGTTCAAATAGTTTCAACTACTACTAATGAAAATGCTATACAATTAACGGTATTAGGAGAAAATGATAAAGAGGGTGCATATCATCTCAATATTTCAAACAAAGGAGTATTAATAAAGGCCGCTGCTTATCAGGGAATATTTTATGGTATTCAAACCTTGAAACAATTATTATCACCGAAAAAGTCTATTAAAGAACCTGTTCTCAGTTTTTTGAATATTATTGATGCCCCTGAATTTAAATGGAGAGGTATGATGTTGGATGTGTCACGCCACTTTTTCGCAAAAGATTCTGTAAAAAATGTTATAGATATTTTAGCGATGCATAAAATGAATAAGTTGCATTTGCATTTGGTAGATGGTATTGGTTGGAGAATTCAAATTGACAAATATCCAGAATTGACCAAAAGAGGTGCTTGGAGAAAAGTAAAAGGTAATAATAAACCATGGGAAGATTTTGAATCTTGTTATAAGAACGATGAAGGAGAAGTATATGGGGGTTATTATACTAAAGAAGATATTCGCGAAATAGTTGCTTATGCATCAGAAAGATACGTTGATGTTATTCCTGAAATTGAAATGCCTGGTCATTCTGAAGCAGCTTTACAATGCTACCCTGAATATACCTGTGATGGGAAGGATTCTTCCGGGGTATATTGTGCGGGAAATGACGGAACTTTCGAATTTTTGCAAAATATTATATCTGAAGTTGTTGAGTTATTTCCAAATGAATATTTGCATATTGGAGGTGATGAGGTAGGAAAAGAAGTTTGGCTACAGTGTAAATATTGTAAAAAAAGAATGCAGGAAGAGAAGCTACAAGATGGTGAAGAATTACAAAGTTACTTTGTAAAAAGAATGGAATCCTTTATCCACTCCAAAAACAGAAAGTTAATTGGATGGGATGAAATTATCGAAGGGGAATTACCTCAAAGAGCATCGGTCATGTCATGGAGAGGCGTAAAAGGAGGGATTGAAGCTGCCAATTCTGGGCATGATGTAATAATGTCTCCAGGGTCTCCATGTTATTTTGATCACTCTCAAGGGAACAGTGAATTTGAACCACCTTCCTGGGGAGGTTATAATAATTTGCTGAAGGTGTATGATTTTAATCCTGTTCCAAAGGATATTACATCAGATAAAAGACATCATATTTTAGGAGGTCAAGCTAATCTTTGGACAGAGCAAATAAAAACATTAGATCACATTCAATATATGATACTTCCAAGAATATGTGCCCTTTCGGAGGCACTTTGGACAAATCCAGACGAAAAAGACAAAAAAAAGTTTATAGAAAAAATGGATTTTCATTTTGATCGATTAGAGGAGTTAGGTTATAATTTTGCAGGCAGTTCCTTATCACCAGACTATAATGTGAGCTATGATAAGATTAGTAAGCAATTTAATCTTTCCATGAACAATGAATTAGAGCTTTATGAAATAAGATATACATTGGATGGTTCTACACCATCAAAAAATTCTGCATTATATACGAATCCTATTGGTTACAATTCTCCAATTCATCTAAAGGCTGTATGTTTTAGAAGAGGGATTCCTATTGGTTTTCCATTGGAAAAAATATTTTCAACAAGTTTTAGTGATCAATGTAAGGTTATTTATATCAATGCTTATAATAAAACTTATAGTGGAGGAGGAAGCAAAGCTTTATTTGATAATAAATTTGCCATTGCTCGTGGAGATGATCTAAACTGGCAAGGTATTAATCAAAAGGATTACAACATAATCATTGATTTGGGTAGTGTCAGTGAATTGTCTTACATAGGTTTAAATTTTTTTCAACATATAGGAGCTACTTCTGTAATGTTACCTACACAAGTAACTATTGCCGTTTCTGAAGATGGAATAAAATATAATACGATTATTAATCAATCTATAAAAACTATTAAAGATAGAGACCCAATTATAAAGAGAGTAGAAACAGAATTTAAAAAACAACATGTAGCCTTCATAAAAATAATAGCAAAAAACAGGGGAGAACTCCCTCAATGGCATATCCGTAATGGAGATGCTTGGTTGTTTGTAGATGAAGTTTCGATTAAATAATTTAAAAATTTATAAAAATATACATGTTCAATTTTAAAATAAATTTAGGAAAGATCAAATTTGTATTTCTTCTAATAATTAATAACAGTACCTTAATTAAATGAAACATTTAAAAGTTATTTTACTTTGTTTGATTTCAACTATTGTGTTTTCACAACAAAATAAGAAACCAAACATATTGTTTATTATTTCAGATGATCTAACGGCAACAGCTGTTTCTTCTTACGAAAATAAAGCCTGTAATACACCGAATATAGATAAATTGGCATCTGAAGGTATTCGTTATACCCGTGCATATACCCAGTATCCTGTTTGTGGCCCCTCAAGAGCCTCATTGATGTCAGGTTATTATCCGAGTGCCACAAGAACGTATGGATACGTTAGTGGGCGCGAAAATATTGGTCCGGAAAGGAAAACCTGGTCACAATTGTTCAAGGAAAATGGATATTATACCGCACGTGTAAGTAAGATCTTTCATATGGGAGTTCCTATTGACATTGAAAATGGGTCAAATGGAACGGATGATGAAGCTTCTTGGACTGAACGATTTAATAGCCAGGGACCCGAATGGAAGGCTGAAGGTGAAGCTGAATTAGTGCAAGGAAATCCAACGGGAACAAACCCTAGAAAAGGAGGTAATGTTATGACCATCGTAAAGGCTGAAGGGGATGATTTGGTTCATTCAGATGGAAAAACTGCCCAAAAGGCGATTGAATTAATAAAAAAACATAAAAATGAACCCTTCTTTTTGGCCGTAGGGTTCGTTCGGCCACATGTTCCATTTGTAGCACCCAAAAATTATTTTGAACCCTACCCTTATCAAAAAATTCTTATGCCAAAAAAAGTGGAAGGAGATTGGAATGATATTCCTAAAAGAGGGATTAATTATGTGACAAGTATTAACGGTCAAATGTCTTCTGATCAAGAAAAGAAGGCAGTAGCTGCATATTATGCCTCAGTATCTTATATGGATGCGCAAGTAGGAAAGGTCTTAAAGGCTTTGAAAGAAGAAGGGTTAGAGGATAATACAATTATAATTTTTACGTCTGATCATGGATTCCATTTAGGAGAACATAGTTTTTGGATGAAAGTTAGCTTACATGAGGAATCCGTCCGTGTTCCAATGATAATCAAAGTACCGGGTAAAAAACCTGCCGTATGTAATTCTTTTGTTGAATTATTGGATATGTATCCTACCATCGCTGAACTGGCAGGTATAGAAACATCTAAACATTTACAAGGGATAAGTTTAGCAAAAACCATTGAAAATCCAAATCATGAAGTTCGTAAAATGGCATTTTCTGTGAGTCAAGGAGGGAAAACCTTTTTGTTAAGAACAGAAAAATGGGCATATATTCAATACGACGAAGATGCCAAATCTGGAATTGAATTATTTGATATGGAAAACGATCCAAAGCAATTTACGAATTTGGCCGATAAACCTGCATACGCCAAAACAGTCTTGTTTTTTCAAAAGGAATTAAAAAAGAAGTTAATAAAAGTAAGGACGAATGATTTGGGAATTGATTATCGCAGTTCCAAATAGAGATTGAAATACAGAAAATATGAATAAGACAGTTTATTTGTTAATTGGTCCTTGGCTTTTACTGTTAATAGTTTTGGTAGGCTGCACAACGAATAATATTGATGATAAACCCAACATAGTTATATTTTTTACTGACGATCAGGGATATGCAGATCTCGGTTGTTATGGTGCTGAAGATTTTAAAACACCTAATCTTGATAATTTGGCAACCGAGGGTATTAAGTTTACGAATTTTTATGTTCCGGCAACAGTTTGTACACCTTCAAGAGCTGCCTTATTAACAGGTAAGTATCCCATTAGAGTAGGTTTGCATCAGGGTGTTTTATCACCATATTCTGAAAATGGATTAGACCTCAAAGAATATACCTTGGCAGAATTGTTAAAGGATCAGGGCTATACAACTTCCTGTATTGGAAAATGGCATTTAGGCCACAAAAAAAAATATATGCCCAATAACCAGGGATTTGACGAATTTTATGGGGTTCCGTATTCTAATGATATGGATAGTTATTATTATAAACATAATGATTTTCAATCTCCACCACTACCATTTTATAGAAATACTAAAATAATTGGTCAAGGGTTAGATCAAAAATACCTAACAAAAATGTATACCGAAGAAACGGTTAAGCAGATAAAAAACAGAAGTAAAGAAAAACCATTTTTTATTTATTTAGCCCACAATATGCCACATACGCCTTTATCAGCATCTGAAAAATTTAAAGGGAAAAGTAAAAATGGGTTATATGGCGATGTAATTATGGAATTGGACTGGAGTGCCGGTGAAATAATTAATACCTTAAAAAATGAAGGTATTTTTGATAACACTATATTTATTTTCACTTCTGATAACGGCCCGGAACTAGGATCGGCATACCCTTTTAGGGGAAAAAAAGCTCAAACATGGGAAGGCGGGCAACGAGTTCCGGCAATCATTACGTGGCCAAATAAAATTCCAGAAGGTGTTGTAAGTGATGAAATGACAACAACCTTAGACCTGTTTCCAACCTTGGCTAAAATTTCTGGAGCTTCAATTAATAATGTTATGGATGGGGCGGATATTAGCTCGTTCTTAATGGAACCCGATGTAATGAAGCTTCCAGAACGTCCATTTTATTATTATGCAAGAAATGGAAAATTAGAAGCTGCACGATTGGGGAAATGGAAATTACATATTTCAAAAAGTTCAGGTTGGAACTCTGAAAAGAATGGACAATTTCCTATATCTCTGTTTAATTTGGAGGATGACCCTTCTGAAATGAGCAATGTTGCAGATCAATATCCTAATATAGTTAAGAAAATTGAAGCTATTATAAAAGAGAAAATACTCAAAGAGAATCACAAGGCTTGAATTAAGGCGACTATAAGTTTTATGAACTAATAACAATTAAAAGAATGTTTTCTAATGTATAGACTTATAATCATTACTATCATCGTTATGTTCATGTCATGCGAGGCAGTAAAAAAGGAAAAAGAACCTAATCAGAACCGACCCAATATTGTTATTATCTATGCTGACGATTTGGGATTTGGAGATGTAAGTAGTTATGGAGCTACCGAACTGCAAACACCTAATATTGATCGTATTACCAAAGAAGGAATAAAATTTATGAATGGCTATGCTGCTTCGCCAACCTGTACCCCAAGCCGTTATGCCTTACTGTCTGGTAATTATCCATTTCGTAAGAAAAATGCCAGAGTGTTACCTGGAAATGCCCCATTAATTTTCGATATAAACAGGCAAACATTACCGTCTATGTTACATGATGCGGGTTATATAACCGCTGTTGTTGGAAAATGGCATTTAGGTTTAGGAGATGAAAATCTCAATTGGAATAAAAAGATTAGTCCTGGTCCACTAGAAATAGGCTTTGATTATTCCTATATAATGGCTTCAACAAATGACAGAGTACCATCTGTATATGTAGAAGATCATCATATCGTGGGCTTAGACCCTGAGGATCCTATAGAAGTAAGTTATAAAGAAAATTTCCCTGGAGAACCTACTGGTAAAGAGAATCCTGAAATGTTAAAAGTACATCCCAGTCATGGACATGATATGAGCATACATAATGGTATATCTCGTATTGGATTTATGCGGGGCGGTAAATCGGCACTTTTTACGGATGAGAATATGGGAGATGATTTTTTAAAGGTTTCTAAAGAATTTATAACAAAAAATAAAAACAAACCATTTTTTCTGTTTCATTCATTACACCAGCCACATGTACCCCGAATTCCTCACTCGCGGTTTGCAGGGAAGTCTGGGTTAGGACCTAGGGGAGATGTTATTGTTGAAGCAGATTGGGATGT
>CAZJCZ010000100.1:0-2833 GCA_964544575.1 uncultured Flavobacteriaceae bacterium
GGGACCTCTTTTTTTCGCAAGGCAATATGTATCAGGCTATTGCCTTCATATAAAAAATCATCATCTCCACAATCTATATACCACCTCACAGATCTTAATTTCTCAGCACTTGTGTTTTTTATTAATTCTACGGCATTGTGTAGCCCGTAATATGTTTTTATCTGTGCTTCGGTATAGGTTTCAGAGGGCGGAATTTGAGATTTTAGCTGCTCAATACTTAATGGGCCAACATAAGCACTTAATGGACAGGCTGAAGAAAACATATCTGGTCGATGTAACGCATACATAAAAGAGCCACCACCACCCATAGAAAGTCCAGCCACTGCACGATAGCGCTTTTCTCCTTTTATACGATAGGTTTTTTCCACATAAGGGATCAATTCATTAAAAAAGAAGTCTTCATACCTCCATTGCCCATTTATATCATTAAAATAACCCAATTGTCCTGTTTTTGCATCAGGCATCACAATGATCATTGGAGTCGCTTTTCCCTCTTTAATAGCTTTATCAGTTATATGAAGTACTTCTCCAAATTGAACCCAACCCGTTTGGTCATCTCCTGAGCCATGAAGCAAGTATAATACAGGGTAACTCCTTTGCGAAGTTTCATAATCAGGGGGCAAATACACTGCAAAATTTCTTTCACTTTTAAGTATGGTACTCTTTAATGAAAGATTGTCATATACTTTTCCGCTTTGCGCAAAAGATAATTGTAAAATTAAGAAGCCTAAGCATATCAGTAATAAGTTTTTTCTCATGTCAAATATCTTTTAATAAATACTATAATTAGGTAAAAAATAAACCTACCTTTTTTCAAAGGTAGGCCTTTTTTCAAATATTATAAACCACTAAAATGATACTCTAATGTTTATAGTATAACAAATATTCTTTTAATGAATAATGACAAATAATTAATATAAGAGAGATCTACTAAAGTTCCTCATAATATTGTTTTGCCATTCTTGCACTTGTAAATTCAGGAATCACATCATCCATGGCTTTAAATACTATTTCCTGCCATTTTTTTGGATCATCATAGAACGTTGGAATCACTACTTTCTCTAAAATTTCATATAAATTATTAGCATCCATATTATCTTGCTCCCAAACGGGTAATTTATAATCTACTTCAGGGAGTATAAAACTATTTTTTCCATTCTTTTGAAATTCTGGAATCCAACCATCATTAATAGATACATTAACTGAACCATTCATAGCAGCAGTCATTCCGCTGGTTCCTGAGGCTTCGCGAGTAATTCTAGGTGTATTTAACCAAATATCTGATCCGCATTTAAGCTGTCTAGACAAATCAATTTCATAACCCGTTAAAACCGCTAAATTCGGCTCTTGTTTAGAATGATGTACTAAATGGTTAAAAATATCAATCGCGTAAAAATCGTATGGATATGGTTTTCCTGCCCAGATAATCTGAACCGGATATTTTTTATTGGAAATTAACTTTTTAAAACGCTTTAAGTCGTGTAATAATAGGTCAGCTCTTTTGTATCCTGCAAAACGGCGTGCCCAAACAAAAGTTAAAACATTTTGGTCGAACGATTTTCCAGTTTGATTTGCTACCTCATCAAACAAGTCCATTTTTAGTTCGAGTTTTCTCTTTTTGTAAGCATTACTATTCCTGGCTTTCCAGGCTTTTTCAATTTCTTTATCTTGCCAGAATTTCTGGTTTTGAGCATTGGTAATAGGGATTATTTTACATATACCTTTATAATCTTTCCACATGTCGTTAGAAACTTTGGCATGTAATTTAGACACGGCATTTGCCTTACTGGCCATACGTAATGCAGCCAATGTATAATTTAGCATACCGCCATTTACACTTTCTTTGGCAAGTTGTTTCTCTGTTAATGTTTTTCCGAAAAATCCACAACGGTTTAAGTGACGTGCATCGCGTTCTTCATTTCCAGCTTTTTCAGGGGTATGCGTGGTTAAAACAAATTGCTTTTTCTTAACACCTTGATCTCTTAAATAATAAAAAGCTGGTAAGCCATGACCTTCGTTTAGGTGATATACATCTGCACCCCCCAGGGCTTCAACCACTTTGGCACCTCCAATACCTAATACGATACTTTGTGACACACGTGTTATCTCATTGGCATCGTATAAGTGATTGGTAATTGTTCTTGATAAAAAATCATTGCCTTCAACATCCGTACTTAAAAAGTATATCGGCACGGTTCCAAAAATCTCAGGTTTTAATACGTAAGCTCTTACTTTTACGTGCGGATTGTCATGTATCTTCACTTCAACTTCAATGCCTGTATCTTCAAGAAAATCATATTGTCTTTCAATAAATTCGGTACGCAAGGTTTGGTCATCATTTCTTGACTGGTCGTAATACCCAAACTTCCAAAGCATACCAATTCCGATCATATTTTGTTTTAATTCAAATCCTGATCGCATATGTGAACCCGCTAAAAAGCCTAATCCTCCTGAATATATATGAAAAGCCTGATCAATACCAAATTCCATACTGAAATAGGCTGATTTTGTGTTAAATTCTTTGGCTGGTTTATATGGGTGATACCATTTATTATATTTGGTTGGCATATTATTGTTTTTGATTGGCATATTATTATCTATCGCTGTTAGTTGCATATTATTGTATTTGATTAGCTTATTGACTAATAATTTTAAAAAGTGCAAATTTAATATAATACCTTAAATATAATAGTGAAACTATGATTAATTATAAGTATTCTTTTAATGTTAAAAGACTCTTAAGGTACTAATTATCAAAATGTAAAAAAGGTGATTGTTTGACTGTAAACAATTGTTGATAAAAAAATTGGTTTTAAAATTCAATTGTTTGTTG
>CAZJCZ010000100.1:2933-7631 GCA_964544575.1 uncultured Flavobacteriaceae bacterium
TTTAAAATTCAATTGTTTGTTGTCATTATAATTGGAAGACTTAATTTTGATAATTACCAAAGGCTAATAATAATGAGGATAGAAAGTGATTTAAAATTGGGGTTTAAAGATGTTATGATCAGGCCAAAGCGTTCTACTTTAAAAAGTAGATCTCGAGTTAGTTTGGATAGGGAGATTAAATTCTTGCATAGCACCACGATTTGGAAAGGGGTACCAATTATGGCAGCCAATATGGATACTGTTGGTACTTTTGAAATGGCGATAGCCTTATCAGAAAAAAAGTTGTTTACTACTATTCATAAACATTATTCTCTAAATCAATGGAATACGTTCTTAAAAGAAACACCTAGCTCAATTGTTGATTATATGGCTGTTAGTACCGGAACCGGAAAGAAAGATTTAGAAAAGCTTGCTGGAATATTCAAACATAACAATCAGTTAAAATTTATTTGTATTGATGTGGCCAATGGATATTCTGAGCACTTCGTAAGTTTTGTAAAAGAAGTACGGAATAATTATGCTAATAAAGTTATTATTGCCGGTAATGTTGTTACGGGTGAAATGGTTGAAGAATTACTATTGGCTGGAGCAGATATTATCAAGGTTGGTATTGGTCCGGGATCCGTTTGTACAACAAGAGTAAAAACGGGTGTTGGTTATCCACAACTTTCGGCTATTATAGAATGTGCTGATGCTGCTCATGGTTTGGGTGGGCAAATAATAAGCGATGGTGGATGTGCCACGCCTGGAGATATTGCAAAAGCGTTTGGTGCTGGAGCTGATTTTGTAATGCTTGGGGGTATGTTTGCAGGACATAATGAATGCGGCGGTGCTCTTATTGAAAGAAATGGGAAAAAATATAAGGAATTCTATGGTATGAGCTCTACCGCTGCTATGAAAAAACATGTTGGCGGAGTTGCCGAATATAGAGCCAGCGAGGGAAAAATAGTTGAAGTACCCTATAGAGGTGATGTTGAAAGTACAGTACAAGATATTCTTGGCGGATTGCGTAGTACTTGTACATATGTTGGTGCAAGACGATTAAAAGAACTGACAAAGCGGACTACTTTTATCAGAGTTGCTGAGCAGGAAAATAGGGTTTATACAGAATAATTCAATGTAAAGTTTATTAAACAAATCCTTGTCCCATTATGCTAATGATTCGAGTAGGTGCAATATCATTCTTAAAAAAGGAATGTTTTAATCATTCTATCATTTCCGAAAACATCTTTTCGTAATTCAATAGTTTTAAATCCCTTTTGTCGAAGAAGAGTTGTCGTATTTTCGGCTAAATACTGATTTATTTCAAGAAAAAGTAAGCCATTTGCTGTTAGATGTTGCTTGGCAAAATCGACAATTTTATCGTAAAACAAAAGAGGATTGTCATCACTAACAAAAAGGGCAATGTGAGGTTCATTTTGTAAAACATTACTTTTTATTTCAAGCTTTTCTAATTCTCTTACATAAGGAGGGTTGCTAACAATAATATCAAATTCCATTGGCAAAGAGTTCATTACAGGGCCAGACCCTAATGAAGTAGGATTACTCGAAATGTCATTATTTTTTAAAATATCTTGTTGAAATAAATTAATCTTGACCTTATTGAGTTTGGCATTTTGTAAGGCAATTTGCAGTGCTTGCTTTGAAATATCCATACCGGAGATATTGGCTTCAGGTAAATGTTTGGCTAATGAAATGGCAATACAACCACTACCGGTGCCAATATCAAGTATGTTTAGTTCTTTCTTTTCTTTGAATTCTTTTAGGATCCAATCGACTAATTCTTCGGTCTCGGACCTAGGTATCAATACCTCTTCATTTACTTTAAAAGTCAAACCATAGAATTCTGTCTCACCAATAATATATTGAATTGGTTTTTCACCTTGTAATTCGGTTAATGCGTCCAAGTAAAAATTTAAGTCTTCCTTTGGTATAATTTGGTTTTGATTAAGGGCAATTTCGGCTCTCGTCAATCCCATTTTATGGTGTATTAATAAAAAGAAAAAAGAAAGAATTTCCTCCTTGGGATAAATTTGGTCTAAGTCGATTAAAAACTTTAATTTTAATTCTTGTAAAGTCATTATTCTATGTCTTTTATCATCCAAACTCCACAAGAAAAATGTCCAGTATTCCCTATAGGATTGTCTAAATGCACAAAACCATTCTTTTCGTAAATATGGATAGCGGCTTCCAAATCAAATCCAGATTCTAAATAGCATTTTTCATAACCGAAATTTTTTGCTGTTTTTAAACATTTATGAAACAGGCTTTTTCCATATCCTTTTCCTCTTATAACGGGAGAAAAATACATTTTTTGTAACTCACAAATATTATCTTCATTCTTATTTAACTTTTTTATTCCTCCACCTCCCAAAACTTTACCATTTTCTTCTAAAACATAGTAAACTTCTCTTTCATTTTGATAAGATTGATACATGTTTTTTGTTTCAATATCTTCATATGCAGTTCCCACTTTGGGCAACCCAAACTCTATGAAAACAGATTTTATAATTTGCTCTAAAATGGCATTATCAGAAGGGTATATTTTTCTAATGATCATGCTTGTAATAACTAAACATTAAACAGTATTTTTGTAAGGTGAAGATACACGAAAATTATATAAATCGTTGTATACAACTGGCCAAAAACGGATTGGGTAATACGTACCCAAATCCTTTGGTTGGATGCGTTATTGTTCATCAAGACAAGATCATAGGTGAGGGTTGGCATCAAAAAGCCGGTGGGCATCATGCAGAGGTAAATGCTATTAATTCAGTCAAGGATAAAAGTTTGCTCGATAAAGCAACCTTATATGTAAGCCTAGAGCCTTGTAATCATTTTGGTAAAACACCTCCTTGTTCAGATTTAATTATATCACATCAAATCCCTAAGGTGATTATTGGGTCCATTGATCCGTACGATGAGGTGGCGGGGAAAGGAGTAGAGAAGCTAAAAAAACATGGATGTGAAGTGGTTGTTGGAGTATTAGAGAAAGAATGTGTTGAATTGAATAAACGATTTTTAAATTATCATACCAACAAAAGACCATATATCATATTAAAATGGGCTGAAACGAAAGATGGATTTATTGATTTTGATAGGCAAGTTATTAATGGAGATGAGGCGAAGCCGAATTGGATTACTAATCAATATTCAAGGCAATTAGTTCACAAATGGAGAACAGAAGAACAAGCAATAATGATTGGTACGAACACTGCGGTCAATGACAATCCTAAATTAGATGTGCGTACTTGGCTTGGTAAAAATCCAATCCGAATCGTAATAGATAAGAATCTTAGGATCCCAGATAATTATAGAATATTTGATGGTAATGTAAAGACCATTATTATAACAGAAAAAGCAAAAGATTTAGAGGTTAATAATCTCTTTTTTGAACAGATAGATTTTTCGAAGAACATAGCGAAACAAATTTGTAAGGTTTTGTATAAGCATGAAATACAATCAGTAATTATTGAGGGAGGTTCACAAACCCTTCAAACTTTTATTGATGCTAATTTATGGGATGAGGCAAGAATTTTTATCGGTGAGGTCGCATTTTCAAACGGAATTCATGCCCCAAATATTACAGGTTTAGAATCTGACTCAAAAATGATTCGATCAGATGTTTTAAAAGTGTTATACAAAAGGAGTTGATCGTGCAAGACACATATAAAACAATTACTAACCCTTCAAAAGAAGCTATTTTTAAGGACAAGGGAAGTAAATTTTTAGGATTTGCCTTTCCTTTACAACATGAAAATCAGGTTAAAGAAATAGTTGATAGGTTAAAAAAAGATCATTATAAGGCACGTCATTGGTGTTATGCTTGGCAATTAGGAACTGATGTCATACAATTTAGGGTTAATGATGATGGTGAGCCTAACAATTCTGCAGGACAGCCCATATATGGTCAAATTCTTTCAAAGGAATTAACAAATGTTTTGATAGTCGTTGTGCGTTATTTTGGAGGAATAAAATTAGGAGTAGGGGGCTTGGTAAATGCTTATAAAACAACAGCTCAACTTGCATTAGAATCATCTCATATAACTACCAAAACTATTGATGATCATTTTAAACTTCTTTTTGAATATTCAATTATGAATAAAGTGATGCGAATTATTAAAGAGAATAATGTTGCCATAGTTTCTCAAAAGATGGAATTAAAATGCGAATTTGAAATTTCTATACGAAAAAAAGAATCATTGAAAGTAAAAACGGCCTTAGATGATTTGAGACATGTTTTAATAATTGAACTTTAATCAAAAAGAAGATTTACCTTTTCCATGATGAAATTTGGAGCTTTGGTAGGCTTGTTCTTGTTCATATCAATAAACACCAGTGAAGTATAGCCTTTGGTTAATAATTCTCTGCCTTCATTGTACAGATTAAAATCAAATTCAATGCGCACAGAAGGCTTTCTGAGCAAGGTGGTTTTTAAGGTTAATAAATCATCGTATTTAGCGGGTTTTATATAATCTACATTTAAATTTAATACAGGCAGCATAATACCTGAAGCTTCCATGCGTTTATAAGAGGTGCCTAAGTTACGTAACCATTCAACTCTTCCCATTTCAAAATACTGGGCATAGTTGCCATAGTAAACGTAACCCATTTGGTCAGTTTCGCCATATCGGACTCTAAAGGTTATTTCATGAGTAAGCATAAATTTTATTTTAATGAAGAGCGAGATTATACGAA
>CAZJCZ010000101.1:0-7590 GCA_964544575.1 uncultured Flavobacteriaceae bacterium
TATTAGCTTCAATTAATGCAATTTTCACATGCATAGGGTTTTGCACATCAACATTGTCATCTCCTTCATCTTGAATTAATAAATAGTCACTTTCTGTGGGAGATTGAAACGAGATTAAACACTCGGTTCTAAAATTTCCATTTGACCAAATGTTCTCAAATACAATTTCCTTTTTTTGCGCCGCAAGTGTTACAGAAAAAATAACAAATAGTAAAAGAAGTTTTTTCATTATAAAAGAAAATAATTTTATAAAGGCTTGCCAAGTTTACGGAATTTTCGTCAAATACCATCTCAAATTGCTGATAATTTAATTTTATTAGAATTAATTCTTATTTCTACAACATTTAATAATTAGTATCTTTGAATTTTATAGAAAATATATAATTGATGACTAAAAAAGTATCAGGATTTTCAAAACTTACCAAAGAAGAAAAGATAAATTGGTTAGCAAATACTTTTTTATCAAATAATAAGGAGGCCACAACTATTTTAAAAAAATATTGGAATGAAGACAAAGATCTTCAAGAACGGCACGATGAGTTTATAGAAAACACTATTTCGAATTTTTACATACCATATGCAATTGCCCCTAATTTTATGATTAATGGCAAACCTTATGTTTTACCAATGGCAATTGAAGAAAGTTCTGTAGTTGCCGCCGCTTCTTTAGTAGCCAAATTCTGGAGTGGAAGAGGAGGTTTTAAATCTGAAGTTATTTCAACAACAAAAGTTGGGCATGTTCACTTTATGTATGAAGGAAACTTTACTGAATTACAGCAATATTTCAATACTATAAAGGAGAAATTAATTGAAGCTACCGGCCCGATCACAAATAATATGCGAAAGCGCGGGGGAGGTATTGTTGATATTATTCTTAAGAATAAAACAAACAAATTAAGGAACTATTATCAGCTTCATGTTACTTTTGAAACTAAAGATAGTATGGGGGCTAATTTCATCAATTCTTGTTTAGAAAGAATTGCTAATGTTTTCAGCAATGACGATATTGAGATTGTGATGAGTATTTTGTCTAATTATATTCCAGAATGTTTAGTTAGAGCCGAAGTTAGTTGTAAGATTGAAGATCTTGATGAACACAACGCTACGACATTTGCTCAAAAAATTTACCAAGCCGTTCAAATTGCAAATGTTGAACCCTATAGGGCGGTAACACATAATAAAGGAATTATGAATGGTATTGATGCAGTTGTCATAGCTACTGGAAATGATTTTAGAGCCGTGGGTGCGGGCGTGCATTCCTACGCATCTAGAAGCGGACAATATAAAAGTTTAACTAATTGTACTATTGACAATGATATTTTTAAGTTTTGGATAGAAATTCCATTGGCCTTGGGAACTGTTGGAGGTTTAACGGCATTACATCCCTTAGCCAAATTATCTTTAGAAATGTTACAAAACCCATCCGCTGAAGAATTGATGCAAATAATAGCTGTTGCAGGATTAGCTCAAAACTTTGCAGCATTAAAAGCACTAACTACTACCGGTATTCAACATGGCCATATGAAAATGCATTTGCAGAATATCTTAAATCAATTAGGAGCAACTAAGGAAGAAAAAATGATTATTCTTAGCTATTTTAAGGATAGACAAGTAACTTATAATACGGCTACGGAAGCACTTGATAAATTAAGAAATCCTGAAACCTAGCTATAATAGTTTCCTATAATCATATAATAACATTCTATATCTTTTTAACGATCAGTTGAACTCAAAGTTATTATCTTTGATTCACAATAAATTAAGTTTAATATAAAAATAAAAAATCATGGCATTTGAACTACCAAAATTATCTTACGCATACGATGCGTTAGAACCAAATATTGATGCAAGAACTATGGAAATTCACCATACTAAACATCACGCAGGCTATACTAATAATCTTAATAACGCTATTGCAGGCACAAATCTTGATGGAAAATCTATGAACGATATTTTATCAGGGTTGGATATGAATAATACAGCTGTTAGAAATAATGGTGGGGGTTATTACAACCATGATTTATATTGGAAAGTAATGAATCCTGACGGGAAGGGAAGACTTTCTGGAGCACTGGCTGATGCTGTTAATGAGGCTTTTGGATCTTTAGATGGGTTTAAAGAAGCTTTTTCTAAAGCTGCTGCTACACGTTTTGGATCTGGGTGGGCCTGGCTTTGTGTTCATAAAGGAGGTAAAGTAGAAGTGTGTTCAACGGCAAATCAAGACAACCCTTTAATGCCTGGAGTGGGTTGTGGAGGCACACCAATATTAGGAATTGATGTTTGGGAACATGCTTATTACTTAAATTATCAAAACAGAAGACCTGACTATATTAATGCTTTTTTTAATGTCATTAATTGGAATGAAGTAGAAAATCGTTATGATAAAGCTAAATAACAATAGTTACCATTTCTAAAAAGGTGGAAATTTATTTAAAGAAGTAATGATTATGCTTTCCGGTTGAACCGATAATAAAGACATAATCATTACTTTTTATTTTTTAATACGTGTATTTTGTTCTTAAAAGAACGCCATTGAATTACATAATATTAAACTTACCAATTAGTAAATTCATTAAGCCTATTGTTATAAATTACGTAAATTAGCCTAATTTTTATCAAATATTTATGATTCTATCAATGACTGGTTACGGCAAGGCCGTAGTTGAACTTCCCCAAAAAAAAGTTACTGTTGAAATTAAAACCTTAAATAGTAAAAGTTTAGATTTAAATGTTAGGGTTCCAACATTCTATAGAGAAAAGGAACTAGAGATCAGAGGTAAACTATCGCGTCAATTGGTAAGAGGAAAAATCGATTTCTCGATATTCATTGAATCAACCGGCTCTGAAGTTATGACATCAATTAATAAGGGTGTGGTTAATAATTATATAGATCAATTAAGGGCAATTGCGGTTACTACTCCTGAAAGTTTATTAGAAATTGCTATGAGATTACCAGATACATTAAAAACTGAACGCGAACAATTAAACGAGAGTCATTGGGTAGAAATTGATAAAACTATTGATGAAGCAATAGAGAAGGTAGTTCAGTTTAGATCTGATGAAGGTAAAGTGTTGTGGCAAGATTTTACGGATCGAATTAAAGCTATTCAACAATTATCTGATGAAGTAATCGGCTTAGATATACAACGTATTCAGCAAATGCGAGAAAGGTTGGAAAAATCAATTTCAGACTTGAAGCAAACAGTTGATGAAAATCGATTTGAGCAAGAACTGATGTATTATTTAGAGAAATTGGATATTACAGAAGAAAAAGTTAGGTTGAATAATCATCTTGAATATTTTTTACAAGAATTGAACAGCAATGAATCTAACGGTAAAAAATTAGGATTTATATCACAAGAAATTGGAAGAGAAATTAATACTACAGGTTCAAAATCTAATTTTGCACCCATGCAAAAAGTAGTAGTACAAATGAAAGACGAGTTAGAAAAGATTAAAGAACAATTGTTAAATGTGCTTTAAATGAACAAAGGCAAACTTTTAGTTTTTTCGGCACCATCAGGCTCAGGTAAAACTACTATAGTTAGACATTTATTAGGGTTAGATTATTTGAATTTGGAATTTTCTGTATCAGCAACGTCTCGTAAAAGTCGTGGTAAAGAGATCGATGGGAAAGATTATTACTTCATATCATTAAGAGAGTTTAAAAACAAAATAAGGAATGATGAATTTTTGGAGTGGGAAGAAGTGTATAGAGATTGCTTTTATGGAACACTTAAAACCGAGGTTGAACGTATCTGGGCAAAGGGGAAACATGTTATTTTTGATATTGATGTGGTAGGCGGATTGCGAATTAAAAAGAAATTCCCTAATGAAACATTAGCTGTTTTTGTAAAACCTCCAAGTGTTGATGAACTTAAAAAAAGACTTAAAAAGAGAAAAACAGAAAGTGAAGAAAAAATCAACATGCGTGTTGCAAAAGCATCACTTGAATTAGCCACTGCCCCACAGTTTGATCAAATAATAAAAAACATCAATTTAGAAGATGCGTTACTGGAAGCTGAAGGCTTGGTTGCTAATTTTGTAGGTGTTAAAAAAAAAGAAACCAAATGAATATTGGTTTATTTTTCGGGACTTTTAATCCAATTCATATAGGGCATTTGGTAATTGCAAACCACATGGTTGAGTTTTCAGATTTAGATGAAGTGTGGTTAGTGGTTACACCGCATAATCCGTTTAAGAAAAAGAAATCCTTATTGGCAGATAATCATCGTTATCAATTAGTTCAAATTGCAACCGAAGACTATCCTAAATTAAAAGCTTCAAATATTGAATTTAAACTCGCACAACCTAGTTATACTGTAGTAACATTAGCACATATTTGCGAGAAATATCCGGATTATAAATTCAATTTAATTATGGGTGAAGACAACCTAAAATCTTTTCATAAGTGGAAAAATTATAAAGTAATTTTAGAAAATCATGATATTTATGTGTATCCAAGAATTTTTGAAGGAAAAATAAATAAATCACAATTTGATAATCACTCTAAAATACATAAAATAGATGCTCCTATCATGGAGGTTTCTTCAACTTTTATTAGAAAAGGAATTGCAGATAAAAAAAATATTAGCGCTTTGTTGCCCTATAAAGTTTGGCAATACATTGATGAAATGAATTTTTATAAAAAATAACTTTTTTATAGATTTTTGGGAATGATTCCAGACTCAAAATTCCGTTGTATATTTGTTTTCAGTTATGGTTAATAAGAATAAAAACAAAAATAAACTTAAAGACAAACTTACTTTTAAGTACCGATTTGTGGTGCTAAATGAAGAGACATTTGAGGAAAGGTTTTCATTCAAATTGAATCGATTAAATGTAATTATTTTAGGAAGTGTTTTTGCTTTTTTATTAGTTGGTATTACGGCTTTTATAATGGCATTCACTCCACTACGTGAATATATTCCAGGATATTCATCTTCAGCATTGAAAAAAAAGGCTTCAGATTTGGTATATAAAGTAGATTCACTTCAACAACAATTGGAAGTTAACGATATTTATATTAAAAACATCCAACAAGTATTGACAGGCAAAATAAAGGATATCACTTTTAATAAAGATTCTATTGTTGAACAGCTTCGTATTGAAGATGCTAATTTTTCATCAACCCCCTTGGATTCTGCTTTTAGAGATGAAGTTGAACGTGAAGACAGGTATAGTCTTTTTGAAAGAGCAACAAAAAAAACCGATATTGTTTTCTTTGCACCTATTTCTGGAAAAATAACGGATACGTATAAGCCTAAAGATAAGCATTTTGCTATAGATATTGCTGTACAAAAAGACACTCCTGTTAAAGCAGTTGCCGACGGAACGGTAATTTTTACAGGATTCACTGCCGAAACAGGCTTCGTAATAATTTTAGAGCATGCCAAAGGATTTTTATCGGTGTACAAGCACAATGCATCTTTACATAAAGAACAAGGTGATTTGGTAAAATCTGGGGAGGCCATTGCGAATGCTGGTTCTACGGGAGAATTGTCTACAGGACCTCATTTACATTTCGAATTATGGAATGATGGCTACCCGGTGAACCCTCTGAATTTTATCGATTTCAAATAATGAGTGTAAAATCTATTTTTGCTGTACCCATTGCAAAGCGAATTCAAAAATGTGTTTATAAATGGGCGATTCAACCCGAAAAAACACAACAAAAAGTTTTTAAAAAGTTAATTACACTTGCGAAAAACACTTCTTTTGGTAATGACCATAATTTTAGTAGTATTAACTCTTACGAAGATTTTAAAAAGCATGTTCCTGTCAGAGATTATGAGGGCTTAAAACCTTATGTTGACAAAATAATAGAAGGGAAAGCGGATGTGTTATGGAAAGGAAAGCCTTTATATTTTGCGAAAACTTCTGGAACAACTTCAGGAGCTAAATATATACCCATAACAAAAGCATCCATGCCTTATCATATCAAAGCTGCTCGTAATGCTTTATTGATGTATATCGCCGAAACTGGAAACGCTGATTTTGTGAATGGAAAACTAATCTTTTTACAGGGTAGCCCGATTATTGATAAGAAAAATGCAATTAAAACAGGAAGGTTATCTGGTATTGTCGCTCATTATGTTCCAAAATATTTGCAAAAAAACAGAATGCCTAGTTGGGAAACCAATTGCATTGACGACTGGGAAACTAAAGTAGATGCCATTGTTGACGAAACATTAAAAGAAGATATGACCCTTATTAGTGGAATTCCTTCATGGGTACAAATGTATTTCGAAAAACTTACGGCGAAAACAGGAAAAACAATAAATGAAATATTTCCAAATTTTAACTTGTTTGTTTATGGAGGTGTAAATTACGAACCATACAGAAATAGATTTGAAAAATTAATTGGGAAAAAAGTGGATTCAATTGAATTATTCCCTGCTTCTGAAGGTTTTTTTGCCTTTCAGGATATGCAAGATGAAATAGGAATGTTATTGCTTCTAAACAGTGGTATTTTTTATGAGTTTATTCCGGCGGATGAGTTTTTTAATGAAAACCCAACAAGACTTACCGTCGCTAATGTTGAGATTGGGGTAAACTATGTAATGATTATTTCTACTAATGCAGGACTGTGGGCCTATAACATAGGAGATACAGTTGAATTTACATCTTTAAAACCACATAGGGTTATTGTTACCGGTAGAATTAAGCATTTTATATCAGCTTTTGGAGAGCATGTCATTGCTAAAGAAGTAGAACTGGCATTAAAGGAAGCTATTGAAGAAAATAACATTATGGTAAATGAGTTCACAGTAGCTCCACAATCTAATCCAGAAAAAGGATTGCCTTACCACGAATGGTTCATTGAATTTGAAAAAAATCCAAACAATATAGTTGATTTAGCAAATGAAATTGATAATTGTATGCAACGACAAAATTCTTATTACTTTGATCTAATTAAAGGTAAGATACTGAAACCACTTGTTGTAACGGTAGTTAAAAAAGGAGGGTTTCAGAATTATATGAAATCTGTTGGCAAACTTGGCGGTCAGAATAAAATACCGCGACTATCAAATGACCGTAGAATTGCGGATACTTTAAAAAAATGGTCCTTATGAAGATTGTTTCGGTAAATATTGGAGAAAAGCGGAAGGTAAAATGGCGAAATAAAATAGTTGAAACAGGTATTTTCAAATTTCCAGTTCAAGAGCCTATTTTTTTAGATATAGAAGATGTTCAAAATGATGATGTTGTGGATAGAAAATACCATGGTGGAATTGAACAAGCAGTTTACGCTTATGGAGAGCAGCATTATGAATATTGGAAAGGCCTATATCCAAATCAAGCCTGGGATTATGGCATGTTTGGAGAAAATTTGACTGTAACCAATTTAGATGAAACCAACATACACGTTGGGAGCACTTATCAATTGGGTGAAGCAATAATAGAAGTCACAAAACCAAGAGAGCCATGCTATAAGTTAGGCATCCGATTTAACGATCCTTCAGTAATTAAACAATTTTGGAACTCAACCAAAAGCGGTATATATTTTAAAATATTGAAAACTGGTTATGTTAGGAAAAGTGAAGAAATGATTTTGCTTAATAAACCAATAAATAATCCAACTATTGC
>CAZJCZ010000102.1:0-7557 GCA_964544575.1 uncultured Flavobacteriaceae bacterium
ATTGACAGAAACGATCAATGATTTTCCTTCTGGTAATTGTTGTATAAAGGTCTTTTCGTTAAGTCTGCAAAATGTAGCTGGCAATATTGATGAAATAGAAGTCAAAATTGATACCAGAAACAGGCAGAATGGACAAACTGTAAGTGGACAATCATGGGTTATGGGAGGTGCTGTTAAAACAGATGTTCACTGTAGTTGTGTAGATTTTGATATAACCCCTCCTACTGCTGACAATTTAGTAGACCACATTATATTAGAAGATATTAGTTTAATGCCTAAAATTACTTTTAGTGATGAGTGTTCTGCTGTAACACTTGAAGCCTATAATGAATACGAACTTGGGTTTGAATCATGTTGGATTGATTTGCTTCCTAATACAGTATCTAATATCGAGTTTGATGGTTTTCCATTCGATAATTTACATCATTGGGAATACGGATATTACCAAAAGTTCTATGATACTGATGGACCCAGACCTTCAAAAATTATTGGGAGAGTGGTTAATAATACTGATCCAACGTCGGGATGGATCATAGAAATATTTTTTGAATCCCCAGTTAATAATAAAGCAGCTATTGATTTTACAAAACCATATAAATTAGAAGGTTTTGGAGATTATACCGGTTCAAATTTAACCTTGACTACAAGTTCACCTAGCTTAGAAGTTGGTCCTGTTGATCCTAATGGCGATAACACTATTGCATTCAATGCTACTTTTGAAGGTTCTGTTAATGGTCAGATAGAAATGAACGCTGCTTTGAATATTTGTGTAATAAAAAGAGAGGTGTTTATTATAAGAGAATGGATAGTCTCTGATGCTGCCGGAAACTCTCAGGTATATATTCAACGTGTTGAATTAGAATATAATTAAAACAAGTTTAAATCAAAATATTGATCCAATGAAAAAATTAAATCTTTTATATATATTATTTTTTGGTACTTGTTTGATAACGAGTGCACAAATTCAGGAAGAAAATTTCAACGCCACGTCGTTACCGGCCGGATGGTCGGTCACATCATCTCCAAGTGGCTGTAATTATCAATTTGGTTATACGGGAGGTATGCTTGGTAGTGGATTTACGAATCCCGCATCATTTCCTTCAGGAGCGGCCTATTATATCGATGACGGATGTGTAGATAATGGTTATTTCGTAGAACTTGAAGGTCCAACAGTTGATTTGGCCACAGAGGGTGTAACAAGCGTCGCTATTGAAATCACTTATAACCATCAAACATTCAGTAATGATGGTGATTTTATGATTGATGTTTGGGATGGAAGCAATTGGCAAAATGTATTTCTTGTTGACGGTGATACTCCCGTTCAAAATAGTGGAGTAAATCAAACAAGTACAATAGATGTTAGCTCTTATATTAACAGTAACTTTAAAGTAAAATTTATTTATACTGATGAAAATACCTTAACCTATGGTATTGGTATTGATGATTATAAATTATTAGATACTGCTACTGCAGGTATTGAAGAGCTTGCTGCTGTTGGCTTTAATTATTATCCTAATCCGACTGTCAATGATGTATTGACACTTCATGCCGAAGAGAATATTTCGGTTGTTAATATTTATAATGTTATCGGACAAAAGGTAATTGAAAAAAAACCTGTTACACATGAGTCTAAAATACAAATGGTAAATTTACCACCTGGTGTATATATCGTACAGGTTGCGGTTGGTGCAAGAGAAGGAAGTTTTAAGGTTATAAAACAATAGATACAAATAATTTAAAAAATAAAAGGCTCTCATTACTGAGGGCCTTTTTTTATAAAGCTAAATGTGGCAAAATATTATTTAAAAAAGTATATTTGCATCTCTTAAAAAAAAGCATAAAAATGACAAACGGATTATACGCCAAATTTAACACCACGAAAGGTGACATTATAGTGAATTTAGAGTTTGAAAAAACTCCCGGAACAGTAGGTAACTTTGTAGCCTTAACAGAAGGTAATCTTGAAAACACAGCTCGCCCACAAGGGAAACCGTATTATGACGGACTAAAATTTCACAGAGTAATAGCAGATTTTATGGTTCAAGGAGGTTGCCCAATGGGAACTGGAACAGGCAATCCAGGATATAGTTTTAATGATGAGTTTCATCCTGAACTAAAACATAATAAACCAGGTATTTTATCAATGGCAAATTCTGGACCCGCAACCAACGGAAGTCAGTTTTTTATAACACATGTAGAAACGCCATGGTTGGATAACAAACATACTGTTTTTGGAAATGTTATTGAAGGTCAAGACATAGTTGACGCAATTCAGCAAAATGATACTTTAACTTCCATAGAAATTGTAAGGGTCGGTGAAAATGCTGAAAAATTTAACGCTATTGAGGCCTTTAGAACTTTTGAAGGTGCAAGAGCAGAGCGTGAAGCATTAGAAATAAATAAACAAGAAGAAACACTTAATGCCGCTTCGGCAGGATTCGAAAAAACTGAAAGCGGACTGAGATATAAAATTATTCAAGAAGGAGACGGTAAAAAAGCAGCCAAAGGAGATATGGTCTCAGTACATTATAAGGGTCAGTTATTAGACGGAACTGTATTTGACTCTTCTTATAAACGGAAAGAACCAATTGATTTTACCATAGGTGTAGGTCAGGTAATTTCTGGTTGGGATGAAGGTATACAACTTTTAAAGGTTGGTGATAAGGCTCGTTTAGTCATTCCGTCAAATTTGGCCTATGGCAGCCAAGGTGCAGGTGGTGTAATACCGCCAAATGCCCCTTTACTATTCGATGTAGAACTGGTAAATGTAAAATAAATGAAACGCTCCTAAATGGAGCGTTTTTTTTATATAATTATAAAAAACAATTATCTTTGTTTATTCTGTCGCTAAGCATAAAAATAAATTTATATTGTTATTTAAACTATTTGATGGTCTAAATAATTATATCATAATAGAAAATAATTGGACGAGACAGAATTAGAACAACTCAGATACCCTATTGGTAAATTTACAATACCTAAACCAGTAACAACTGTTCATTTTCATGAATGGATAAAAGTGTTAGAAGATTTTCCGAAACAACTTACTAAATTGGTCATGGGTCTTACAGATGAACAATTAAATACCCCATATAGACCTGATGGGTGGACAGTTAGGCAAGTAGTACACCATTTAGCAGATAGCCACCATAATAGTTATACCCAATTTAAATGGGCTCTTACGGAAATTAAACCTGTAATTAAACCGTATTATGAAGATCGTTGGGCTGAATTGCACGATAGTAAATCGGCTCCTATCCTACTTTCATTAAATGCTTTAACAGCATTACATGCAAAATGGGTATATTTTTTAAAAGGCCTATCTCCTAATGAGTTACAGCATACATTTGTCCATCCAGATGGAAATGAAGAGGTTTCTATAATTGATAATATTGGCATATATGCTTGGCATTGTGTCCATCATTTTGCACATATTCATAATCTGAAGAAAAGAAACGGTTGGAAATAATTACCAATGTTTTTTGACTTTAAAATCACGATTGTTTTGCTAAGAGTATTTTCTTTAGGTAAAAGTGAGCAGTACCAAGGGGCTTACTTCCATTTAATATTACAGCCTATACTTGGCTTTTGAAATTGGATGTTCTCCTTATTTTCCAACAAGCAATCCAGGGAATGTCTGAGATCTCTTCCCGTTAACGGAATTCCATTATCAGGTCTTGAATCATCTAATTGCCCCCTATAGACCAATTTTAAATCACCATCAAAAACGTATATATCAGGAGTACAAGCCGCATCTAAGGCCTGGGCTACATTTTGAGTTTCGTCATATAAATAGGGAAAAGGGTAATTTAGTTCAAGAGCTCTTTTTTGCATTAAATGCGGTGCGTCATCAGGATAATTTTGTACATCATTCGAAGAAATTGCTACAAAAGAAATATTCTTATCTGAGTACTGATTAGCAATACGCACTAATTCGTCATTTACATGAATTACAAAAGGGCAATGGTTACAAATAAAAAAAATGACGGTACCTACAGCACCTCTATAATCCGACAAGGAAAGATCATCACCAGAAACTGTGTCCAACAAAGTGAAACCTGGAGCTACGGTTCCTAATGGAAGCATATTTGAAGGTGTTCTAGACATTTTTTAGATTTTAATTGTAAATTTATAGCATCAAAATTACAAAACAAATGTCAGATACTATTTCTTTTGAAGATTTCACTAAAGTGGATATTAGAATAGGAACAATCATAGAAGTAAAGGATTTTCCTAAGGCTACCAAACCTGCCTATCAATTATTAATTGATTTTGGAAGTATAGGGTTCAAAAGATCAAGCGCCCAAATTACAGAACTGTACACGAAAGAAGAATTATTAAATAGACAAATAACAGCCATTGTAAACTTTAAACCCAAGCAAATAGCTAACTTTAAGAGTGAATGTTTAGTTTTGGGTGTTGCCAATAACGACGGTGATATTGTATTATTACAAGCTTCTGGTAAAGCAAAAAATGGTGCACAAATAAACTAATATGCCAAAATCACTAACCAACCGGCATATCCAAGAGCTTTCCGATCAGTTGACAGGAGAGCTTTTTTTTGATGAGTTGCATAAAACTATTTATGCTACTGACGCTTCTGTTTACAGAAAAATGCCCCTGGCAGTTGCCTATCCGAAAACGAAAAATGATATAATACAATTAATACAGTTTGCCACAAAAAATAACACGCATTTAATACCTAGAACTGCAGGCACATCACTGGCAGGGCAATGTGTAGGTGATGGTATTGTTGTTGACGTTTCTAAACATTTTACACAAATATTAGCCTTTGATGAACGTGAAAAAACGATTACTGTAGAGCCGGGTGTTATTCGTGATGAATTAAATACTTTCTTAGAACCATATGGTTTGTTTTTTGGTCCTAACACCTCAACCAGCAATCGCTGTATGATCGGTGGTATGGTTGGCAACAACGCATCAGGAACAACTTCCATTCAATATGGCGTTACTCGCGATAAAGTATTAGAATTGGAAACTATATTGTCTGATGGATCTAACGCTATCTTTAACTCGCTTACAACCGATGAGTTTAAGGCTAAACAATTAGGAAGTTCACTTGAGAACAAAATTTATAAAAATATAAACCGCGAACTTTCAAATAAAGAAATCCAGGAAGAAATTCTCAAAGAATTTCCGAAAAGATCGATTCATAGACGTAATACCGGGTATGCTCTTGATGCCTTGCTCGATAGTTCAATTTTCTCTAAAAGTGAAGAAAAAATAAACATTGCAAAATTATTATGTGGTAGTGAAGGTACATTGGCATTTACAACTGCCATCAAGCTACAATTGGATGATAGACCACCTGCTAATAAAATTATAGTAGCTGCACATTTCAATAGTATACAGGAAAGTTTAGAAGCCGTTCTGGTTGCAATGAAGCACAAATTATATATGTGCGAATTGATGGATAAAACCATTCTTGATTGTACTAAAAATAATCGAGAACAGCTTAAAAACAGGGACTTTATTGAAGGTGACCCGCAAGCTGTATTATTGCTTGAAGTAAAGGCAGATTCTATCTCCAAAGCAGAGAATTTAGCAAAAAAGCTAATTAAAGATTTACAACAACATCGTTATGGGTATGCCTATCCTGAACTGTACAATGAAGAAGGTAATAAAGCAATTGAACTACGAAAAGCCGGATTAGGATTATTAGGAAATATTATTGGTGATGCCAAAGCCGTGGCATGTATTGAAGATACAGCCGTAGAATTGCAAGATCTACCTGCTTATATTGCAGAGTTCACTTCAATGATGGATAATTTTGGTCAAAAAGCCGTTTATTATGCTCACGCCGGTGCCGGAGAGATACATTTACGTCCAATATTAAATTTGAAAGATTCTAAAGATGTAGAACTCTTTAAAACAATTACTGAAGAGACCGCAAAATTGGTCAAAAAATATAAAGGCTCTTTTAGTGGCGAGCATGGCGATGGTATTGTTAGAAGTTCTTTTTTACCAATGATGATCGGTCAAAAAAACTACGATTTATTGAAACGCATTAAACAAGGGTTCGATCCAAATGCTATTTTCAATCAAGGGAAAATAATTGATGCTTATCCAATGGATGCATCCTTGAGATATGAAATAGACAGAAGCGAGCCTGAAATAAATACGATATTAGATTTTTCTGATTCATTGGGCATATTAAGAGCTTCTGAAAAATGTAATGGTTCTGGCGATTGCAGAAAACTATCAGGCGGTGCCATGTGCCCAAGTTATAGAGCAACACTAAATGAAAAGGATACTACCAGGGCGAGGGCTAATGCCTTACGAGAATTTTTAACCAATTCTGATCATCAAAATAAATTCAACCATGACGAACTAAAACAAGTTTTCGATCTTTGTTTAAGTTGTAAGGCTTGTGCTAGTGAATGCCCTAGCAATGTTGATGTTGCCAGTTTTAAAGCCGAGTTCTTATATCAATATCAAAAAAAAAACAAACCTTCATTAAGAACGAAGTTGTTCGCTAATAATGTAAAATACAACAAGTTAGGTAGCATAGTGCCAGCGCTGACAAATTTAATGTTAGACAATATTGTTACAAAAATAATATTAGGAATAGCTACAAAACGAAGTATCCCCAAATTAGCCAATAAAACCTTGCTAAAGTGGTATAAACAACACAAAGGACGATTGTCGAATGGAAGTAAAAAGAATGGCAAACTGTATTTATTTTGTGATGAGTTTACCAACTATTATGACGTTCAGGTCGGTATAGATGCTATTGAATTATTGCATAAGCTTGATTATCAGGTTGAAATTATTGATCATGAAGAGAGCGGACGAAGTTTTATTTCGAGAGGGTTTTTAGATGAAGCCAAAATTGTTGCTGATAAAAATATAGCAGTTTTTAAAGACGTGGTTGATGTTGAAACTCCATTAATTGGTATAGAGCCTTCCGCCATTCTTTCTTTTAGAGATGAATATTTACGATTAGCCGACGATAAAACATCTGCACAAAAAATAGCTAACCATACTTTCACTATTGAAGAGTTTATTAAAAATGAAGCACTGAAAGGCAATATTAAATCAACTCAATTTACAGACGCATCAAAAACCGTTAAAATTCACGGGCATTGCCAGCAAAAAGCTTTATCAAACATAGAAGCAACATTTCATATGCTTAGTTTGCCTAAACATTATAAGGTAACCATCATCAATTCAAGCTGTTGTGGCATGGCTGGTTCATTTGGATATGAAAAAGAACATTATGACATCAGCATGCAAATCGGTGAGCAATCCTTATTTTCTAAAATAAGAAATTTTGATGCTGAAACTGAAATCAGCGCATCCGGTACAAGCTGCAGACATCAAATTTTTGATGGTACTAAAAAAGTCGCATACCATCCGATACAGCTTTTGTATAAATCATTAAAATAATCTTTGTTTAAAATTATTTAATCACTATTAATAAAGAATGAACCTCGGAGTTATGCTTCGAGGTTTTTTTTGACATCAAGCGAAAAAAAATCCATTCAATTTTAATTTAGTAATTTTATAATTATTGAAAAAAAATTATCAACTATG
>CAZJCZ010000103.1:0-6011 GCA_964544575.1 uncultured Flavobacteriaceae bacterium
CCTTCAGTATCAAACATTCTTATAACCAATTCATCAGTATCTTCAGCTTTTTTAATGGTCGTTATAATTATATTTTCTTTATCAATATTAAAAAAACTAGCAGTTTCGGGTAAAGAAGCCTTTGTAGATTTATCTGGATAAACAATTACATGAATTGGTTCATTGTGTTGTTTTGCAATTTTTTTTCCGGTTATTTCTCCAGTTTTGTTAGATGTTAGAATATTATGATAACTATGACTACCTTCTTGTGAATATTCATTTCCTTCCCAATGACAAGAAGTTCTACTAGCCAATAACAAATGTTGTAATACTGTGTTCGTATTGTCTGATGTTGGATCGATCCAGTCTACCGCCGCTACTGAAGAACTTAAGGTAATGGTGATGTCATTATCAGAAGCAGAAATCCAATCCATTATTGCTCTTGGATGCACATCTTTGCAGAGTGCTGTATAACGATCGCCTGCCGTATGAATTTCATCTTGTCCAACTTTTACCGAGCCAAAAGGTACTTCATGAGTTACCAAGGCATTATCGATAGCTATTGGAAAAGCAGTTCTAAACTCACGATATAGTACACCATTCCAGTTTAATAATTGAGTTTCAAAAAGAACTCTTTTAAGTTCATGATAAATAGTTACATCTTGTTGTACAGTTGCGTGTAATATGTCTTGTTTTATTCTATATGTAGTATAAACATCCCCGTTACCAACAATTGACCAAGATGGATCATGGGCACTTACTTTATCGAAATCTTGCATAAATGGCTGTTGAATATCTCCAAACTCACCTGCACCATTTCCGTTGGAATACATAGTAAAAACGTCGGCAGCCTTAAAATTATCAGTTTTGAATAGATTTCTTTTTAACTCTTTATCATAAATTTGAGCAATCCCACCTTTTTCAAAAGTAATTTTGTAGGAATCATTTTCATAATTTGAGGATGACGTTTTTTTAGTTGCCTTTTTAGGAGCTAAAAACGATTCTTTTACATAAAACGTTTGATACCCAATTGAAGGAATATCTTTAGCAATAAAAACGATGTCAGCACTTTTTAGGGTGCCATCATCATAGTATTCAGCTTTTACAATTTGTGATGCAATTTTTTCCTTTTTAGAAGAAAACACTTCCAGGCTTTTCGCTGTTCCTTTTTGTAGGTCAACCGATATTGTCACGGGGTCTGTTCTTTTCCAGGAAAGACTATTGAATAAAACAACTGGAATTCCTATACTTTCATTTGTTTTAATTCTACTTGCAATAAAATCAGTTCCCTTATTTAATAACTTAGTTCCCATTGCTCTAGATTTTACTAGCTTAGCTTTGAACAAATTATCGGTAATATCTCCATCGTGCCCACCCCAACCATGATCTGGGTAGATTTTTGCTTGCCAAGCTTCGTCAAACTCTTTAAGTGGATATGGAGCTCTAACGGGATCTATTGTATTGGCTACTGATAAAAATTTTTCTGCAGCCGGTAATATTTTTGAAGCTTCTCTACTGGCTGTAATGGCTTCATGATGAGCTGGACCGTGGATATATACCCATACATTTGGCCTTTCTCCTGTAATAGTTTCAATGCTCGTTGCATTTTTCTCTGCCAAAGGCATAAAGTCATCAGAAGTCATCAATTCCATATTTGGTAAGTAAACAGGAATTTCTTTTGTGCTTTCGTCTTTAATATATTTAAAACCATTCCATGCCAGAATAAAATCTGTATAATCAATTGCAGGAATCATATCCTGACTGGATAACAAAGGCGTAATTGTCTTGCTATCTTTAAAATACTGACTCCAGTAGGTTACTTGCTCTGCTCCATATTTAATTTTATTTGTTATTTTCTTCGAAAGTTGAACGAAATCATCACCGTAGTGACCAGGGGAATATGTAAATACAGAACTTCCATCAGGACTTTGCCAATTAAACATTCCTTTTGCATGACGACTTATAATCATATAATCTACTCCAGCTTTTTTTAATATTTGCGGAAATTGTAATGTTTTACCTGGCACATCAACGTTCCAATATACTTTAGAATCATAACCACCAAAGGTTTTCTTTACCCATTTTTTACCTAAATAAAATTGACGAACTAAATCTTCGGCATCATACATATCTTCATATGGACAGTTATATGAAGCCCCTACTGACAATAAATTTTTATTAAGCAAGGTTGTTATCTTTTCTTTCGATTCAGGATGTCTGGCTAAATATTCCCGAAGCATCAATCCGTCTTCAATATCAAATCCATAGTCATCTCTAATAAAAGCATCATTGATAACAGGGGTTAATAACAATGTATCTCTAAGTATAATGCAAACTTCAGGTCTATCAACCCAGGCAATATCCTGGTGGCTTGAATTTAATATTGAAATTGCGCCATCTGCATGTTTCTTGTCAAAAAAGTTGGTATAGGCTGTGTACAATGATGGCTTATACAATTTAACGATAGAAGCAGTCCACTCGTTATTATTCTGTATGTTATAATGATAAAAATATTCACCGATAACATCAGATATTGTACAAGTACCATTTTTGTTTTCAAAAGACACGTCTATAACATTTTCTCCATAAAATAATTTAAATAACTTCTTCGGAGCATCAATTTTTATGGTTGCTTTCGCCAACCCTCCTTGTTCATTAAAAATGACCTTTTCACTCTTTTTACCATCACTCTCAATATATACCGATCTACCTCCAAAATGTGCAGGAGCATCAATATGTAATACGTTAGAATTTTGTTTAATACTAAATGCAGCTTCGTTTAATGCAGAAATATTTAATCTTTTAATTACGTCACCTGTCTTAAATATCATAAACCAAGATCGACTTCCTTTTTTTTGACCTACAATTTTCAATTTAGCTTGTTTCCCTTTACCAACCAACGTAGTTGGTATGGTCAATCTAAATGCACCCACACCGTCTTTATTTAAATCTCTTTTTACTAAAATGTATTCGACTAACGAATTAGTAGGGTTGTTTAATGTTTTTAAAGTTCCGTCTTCATTGGCAATAAAGGTAATTGCTAAATTATCATTGATGAGAAGATCAAAGGGTTCCCGAATATTTAAGTCTATGTTTGAGTAGAAAAAAAAAGAAACATTTTTTTCAGTATAATTATCCGGAACTTTACCGGTTAATAGTTCAAATGCCAACTTTCCATCAGAAGCTCTTGAAATTAGCGCCTTGTTAACATCTTCACGTATAGATTGGTATGTATAATCTCTTCCTGAAATCTTTTCACTAAAGCCCTCAATATCATTTTTACATATATTATATAAATTATACCTTGTATTCACTTCATAAATATGGCTATGCCCACCTCCTCCATGAGGAGGAAGTTCTTCGCTTATTCCAAAAGAACTTTTATGATTAAATTCGTTAGCAATAGAACTAAAAGAAATCAATCCCATTATAAATAGGCTTACTATTTTAATGGGAAGTATGAGGTATATATTAGATTTTTTCATCTTATAATTTATTTTTGAATAATATTTATTCCTTCCAATACTGAATTTCTTCCTTATACATGGCATCTAAAGACATTTGTACAGCTATGGCAACATTGGCACCTGTTTTTATGTTCGATATTGGTTCTTTATTTTCCAAAATATCATCTCTAAAGTCGATTAGTGCTTGTTTACTGGGATCAAGATGCGTAACATTGATGGGTATTCCATATCCTTGCACAATCGGATTAGCCGTTGCCCCTGAAACACCATCCACTTCTGCCAGTTCCTTTTTTTGACCATTTTCATAGTATATCCAAGCTTTTGCATAATCCAATTGAATAGTTCCTTTACTGCCATGAACTTTTATTTGATAATCACCTAGTGAATTAGAGGTTAAGCAAGTAAATTTGGCCTTAACCCCAGAAGGATATTCAAACAACAAGTGAATGTTGTCGAAGGTTTCACGACCATCTTTCCAATAATCAATGCCTCCAGTGCCCATGATTTTTTTAGGATTTTCTTCAAGGACCCAGTTTATAAAATCGATTTGATGAGAACAAAGTTCAGCAGTCATTCCTCCTGAATATTCTCTATACATTCTCCAATTTATAGCTCGTTCTAGAGAAGGGTCGGGGACTGGCCGTCTCCAGTTTCCTTGTCTATTCCATTGGCATTCAAACGAAATTAATTCGCCGATTTCCCCTTTTTTGATAAGTTTTACGACATGTTTGTATAATCGAGAACTATGGTATTGATGGCCTGTTTGGAACACCATTTTTGAATTTGAAGCTTTCTGAACCAACTTTTGAATACCTTCAATTCCTTTTGCCATTGTTTTTTCACAATACACATGTTTTTTGGCATCTAAGGCATCTATTGCAATCGCAGCATGTGTATTAAATGGGGTTGCAATTAAAACAGCATCAATATTTTTATTATCAAGCAATTTTCGATAGTCAGTATAACTCTCGGTTTTTTTTCCTGCTTTTGAAAGTCCATTCTTCAATCTAAAATCTAGCACATCACAACAGGCTGCAACATTTACTCCATCAATACTTTTAAGAAAAGGAATAAGACCTCCACCTCGGTCACCGGTCCCTATAACCCCAATATTGATGGTATCATTTGGGCGTAATTTAAGTGAAACCGCACCAATAGCACTTGAACTGGCCAATACCCCTGCCGATAATAATCCTCCTTTTGCTATAAATTCCCTTCTTTTCATTGGTTTTAATTTATATTATGGTTGACTCTTATAATTCATAATTTTGGCTCCCATCCAGGTTCATAATCACGCGACCATAATTTCATAGCGTCTCGATCATATATATAGCCATTATTTTCATCGACTTCAAATGATTTCCCTATCCTGGAGGATATATTTGCATAATGTGTTAACATTTGGCTTATCGCACCTTGATCGATAGGAGAAGTAAGTTTAGCCTTCCCTCTAATTGCATCAAAAAAGTTTACAGCATGCAAGGTTGAAAGACTTCCTCCTCCTCCGAGTGCTATGCCACTTTCAGCTCCTTGGGATTTACTATCTCTAATTAATTTTCCTTTAAGATCATACAACATAAAACCATCTCTGTCAATAAAAACGGAACCTTTTGATCCGTAAACGATTACACCTCTACTTTTACCATATTTATCATATCCGTTTCTACTTTGTCCGTCCCACTGAATAATACGATTATCGGAAAACCGATAGGTGGCTTCCATGGTATCATACATTGTCCACCCGTCATTTAGATGATGGAATTTTCCTGATAAGACATCAACGTGTTGAGGATACTTTACATCCAGCGCCCATCGAGCAATATCTAACTCGTGAGTTGCATTATTTCCCATTTCTGCGGTACCATAGTCCCATCCATACCAATGCCAATTATAATCCCAGGTATCATGCGTGTATTCTTTTCTTGGAGCCGGTCCTTGAAAAAGTTCCCAATCAAGTCCCTCCGGAACTTTTGTCTTAACTTGGTTCGGAACTATTCCCCTCGAATTTGTATAAAAGGCTATGGCCTTATAAGCTTTTCCGATTAAACCCTTATGAATTTCTTGAATGATCTTATTTGATTCAGCAGAGGATCGTTGCTGATTTCCCATTTGAACTACTTTATTATATTTTTTTTGAAAATCAACAATAATTTCTCCCTCTCTCGGATTATGGCTACAAGGTTTTTCTACATATACATGTTTGTCAGCTGCCATTGCCATGCAGGCACCAGGAGTATGCCAATGGTCTGGGGTTGCGATAAAAACAGCATCCACTTTTTTATCATCCAAAACTTTTCTGATATCATTTTCAAGTTTTGGCGTTTTATTCAATAATTTTGAAAACTCCACTGCAGCTTTATCACGCTGACTTTTCATGACATCGCATAAATACATTAACTCAATATTGTTTTTTTTGGTAGTAATTGGCTCAATGAATCCTCCTAATCTTCTTCCAAGACCTTGAATGGCCACATGTATTCTATCATTAGCACCTATTATTCTATTATAACTTTTTGCAGACATACTTGTTAATCCTCCTGTAAATGCCAAGCCAACAGATCCTGC
>CAZJCZ010000103.1:6111-7496 GCA_964544575.1 uncultured Flavobacteriaceae bacterium
CAATTCCTTTAAATTGTTTTCCTCTTCCTGGAATGGAAAGATTTTCTGCGGCAATCAAATCATATAAGGAACCTAATGTTCTGTTACCATTGACACCTGCTTTAGCATCAAGGTGATTATCATCATCCAAGAGTTGGAATTCACAGCCAATAGCAGAACCTGATCCTTTATTGAGATCTGATTTTACAAAATATTTAATACCACTGTTTGCTCCTTTAGTGATTTTAAATTCTAATTCTAATTCAAAACTGCCAAATACTTCATTGGTTACAATATCTCCCGGGCCGGTTGACTCGCCACCATCAGTAGCTAAAATTGATAAAACTCCATCTTTGATCTCCCATCCGCTCAATGGAAATTTTTTTAGTTTTGCACCTCTCCATCCTTTGCTCGTTTTTCCATCCCATAATAGCTCCCAACCATTAGACCTTTCATTTTCGGTGAGCTTGTTTACCAAATAACTCATTTCCTGAACTTCAGGATCTGTTGCCATTCTTTCATTATCTAAATTTTCGGTTTTAATTCTAATGTTTTTCCATTTTATTAATTTACCTGCCAATGAAGAATCGTTACCTATACCGTGTACTTGCAGTCCTATAAATCCGGTTGCTGTTTCATCGTCTATCAAATTTGAACATTGTATTCCGTTGATCCATGTTTTAATTGAATTACCAAAAGCTTCAATTCTGCACTTATTCCAAACCCCATTCTTGAAAGCTTTTCTCCCTTTTTCATTTAGAGATAATGGATACATCCAGGCTCTTCGACCTTCGTCGTAAATACCCCCGCTAAATGCACGGTCACTCGGGTCTAATTCGAACTGATAACCATGAACGGTACCGTTTTTATAATCTTTAAAACTATTACTTCTAAATTGAACGCCAGAATTAATTGCTGGATCAACCCAAACCTCAAATTCTAAAATAAAATTATCATATTTTTTTTGAGTACATAAAAAACTATTTGGAGTATTCGTTTTTGTGATCCCTATAATAGTTCCATTTTCAACTTTATAATCGGCCTTTCCATTCAACTGTTTCCATCCCTTTAAATTTTTTCCATTAAATAGATCTGTCCAGCTATCTGAGGATTGAGCTGAGGTCTCAAACACCATAAAAACAGTTAATAACACTACAAATAATAAAAATTCAGATTTACTTTTTTTCATGATCATTGTATTAATTATTCTTTAAAATAACTTTTAGGTTGTTTGCATTCACAAGATCATCATGGCTGATAAAATATTTTTTATAGTCTTTTCCATTCAAAAGAATTGTTGATATACTACCATTATTGTTTTTTTCTCGTTCTATTACCAATTTTTCGTTTTGATAATATGTTGGATCTAATTGAATTGTGATTTTATCAAACAATGGAGTCGTTAT
>CAZJCZ010000104.1:0-3502 GCA_964544575.1 uncultured Flavobacteriaceae bacterium
ACTGTAACACGCATGGCCATATCAGCAGCATATAGTTTTGCCATGGCACTTGAGAGGTCATAACTTTGTTTTTGATCTTTATCCCAAGCCGCTTTCATACAAAGATGTCTGGCAGCTTCAATCTCTGTTGCCATATCAGCTAATTTAAAAGCGATAGCCTGGTGTTTACTAATTTCTTTACCAAAAGCTTTACGCTCTTTTGAATATTTTAGAGCTAACTCATAAGCACCAGAAGCAATTCCTAAGGCTTGTGCTGCAATACCAATTCTTCCTCCAGCTAAGGTTTTCATAGCAAATTTAAACCCAAAACCATCTTCACCGATTCTATTTTCTTTAGGGACTTTCACATCAGTAAATAATAATGAATGTGTGTCAGAACCACGAATACCTAGTTTATTTTCTTTGGGCCCTATTTCAAAACCGTCCATACCCTTTTCAACGATCAAAGCATTGATTCCCTTATGGCCTTTATCAGGATCGGTTTGAGCAATTACTAAATATACACTGGCATTACCTCCGTTGGTTATCCAGTTTTTTGTCCCATTCAAAATATAATGGTCGCCTTTGTCTATAGCGGTCGTTTTTTGTGAAGTTGCATCACTTCCGGCTTCGGGTTCACTCAAACAGAAAGCTCCAATTATTTCACCTGCAGCGAGTTTTGTTAAATACTTTTGCTTTTGTTCTTCGGTTCCATAAGCTTCTAAACCCCAGCATACTAAAGAATTATTTACAGACATTACAACGGAGGCAGAGGCATCAATTTTAGAAATCTCTTCCATGGCTAACACGTATGAAACAGTATCCATGCCACCTCCACCATACTGTGGATCTACCATCATACCCAGGAAACCCAGTTCCCCCATTTTTTTAACTTGCTCATGAGGAAATTCTTGCTTTTCATCGCGCTCAATTACGCCTTGCAACAACTCATTTTTTGCAAAATCACGTGCTGCATCGCGAATCATAATATGCTCTTCGGTAAGATTAAAATCCATAGTATACTAATATTATTAAATTCGTAATATATGTCCCCAAAGATACTTTTTTAATAGCATATTTTCAATTATGTTTTAGTATTTTTACTAAATAATGAACCCTAAAACATATTATTGTATCGGAGTAATGAGCGGTACCTCATTGGATGGTATTGATATATGTTATGCGAGGTTTGATTACAACAAAGAGTATAGTTTTGAAATTTTAGAAGCAACTACTTATAAATATTCAGATAGTTGGAAATTAAAATTGCGAACCGCTTTTACAAAGGATAAGAATTATTTGAATAATTTAGATATCGAATATGGTATTTATATTGGAGAGCTGGTAAATCAGTTTCGTCATGATAATTCAATCATTAGAATTGATTTTATTGCCTCACATGGCCATACCATTTTCCACAAACCTGAAGAGGGTTATACTTTACAGATAGGGTTTGGTCAAGCTATAGCTGATACTACGCAATTAAAAGTAATTTCTGATTTTAGAATTCAAGATGTAAAATTGGGTGGTCAAGGAGCACCATTGGTGCCCATTGGTGACAAATTCCTATTTAGTAACTATGATTATTGTTTGAACTTAGGAGGTTTCGCAAATATTTCATTTAATGAGGGTGATCGTCGAATTGCTTTTGATATATGTCCTGTTAATATTGTTCTGAATTATTATGTAAACAAAATTGATCTTGAATTTGATGATAAAGGTGAATTTGCATCTTCCGGAAAAGTAAACAAAGAACTATTAGATCAATTAAACGAGCTTGAATTTTACTCTAGGTCATATCCAAAATCTTTAGGGCTTGAATGGGTTATAGCATTTGTTTATCCATTGATTGATTCTTATAAACTGGAAACGAATGATATTTTAAGAACGTTTATGGAACATGTTGCTTATCAAATTTCTAAAATAATTCATATAAATTCATCTATTTTGGTTACTGGAGGGGGTTCATTTAATGATTTTTTAATAGAAAGAATTGAGTTTTGTTTAAAGCAACAGTTATCATTACCGCCAAATGAATTGATTGATTTTAAAGAAGCATTAATTTTTGCTTTTTTAGGATTATTACGTTTTGAAAATCAAGTTAATTGTTTAAAAAGCGTTACAGGAGCTAAAAAAGACCATAGTTCTGGTAAAATCTTTGACCCCATAATTTAACAATACTAAGGGTTTAAGAATAATGTTTGTTAAATTGCTTCAATCTGTATTCCAGATCTTTAAATTGCGAACTTTTTGTTTGAGACACACATGCTCTCAGTCCTTCGGTTCTTTCACTTCCGGTTATGGCTAAAGATATAGCCGAGATTCCATAAAATAATAGTCTTTCCAATAACTCTTCTCCAGTCATATTTTTATAGGAGAACGTAAAATAAAATCCGTCTGCTAAAGGTTTACCCTCATCTTTGTCATAAACGATGCTAAAACCATTATCAGTAAATAATTTTTTCATAACCTTTGCTCGTTCACCATAAATTTTTACTTCATCTACAAAGTCAAATGTCCCGTCATTTACTGCTTTTAACATGGCTGCCAAACCATATTGAGCAGAATGCGTAACACCAGATGAAAGCGCATATAATACCTTATAAATTAAATTATGCCCAAACATTGGATGTCCGTATATAGCATTTAACGATTCAAAGGATCTGTTAAATAATTGATCATTGATAACCATCATTCCTACACGTTGGCCCGCATAAGAAAAAGCTTTAGAACTGGAAATTAAAAGGATCCAGTTATCAGTATATTTGGCTACAGTTGGTTGATAAGGAGGCTGTCCGGGTTTAGAATAATCTTTGCGAAAATCCATGCCAAAATAAGCCATATCTTCAATGACGACAGCCTTATATTGAGTAGCAAGCTCCCCAATTATTTTTAATTCTTTTTCGGTAAAACAAATCCAGGACGGATTGTTTGGATTCGAATATATTATTGTTGAAATATTTCCTTTTGATAAAAAGGACTCCAACTTATCTTTGATGGCATCTCCTCGATAATTATAAACATCAAAAGTATCATATTTATGATCTAAAACTTCTAATTGTTGTTTTTGCACTGGAAATCCCGGATCTATAAACAGAACAGTATCTTTTTTTGCGTCAAGTTTTGTTAACATCAAAAAAGCGGCAAAACCACCTTGCATAGACCCCACAGTTGGAATACAACCTTTACGATTTACCTCAATATTTAAGAAATTTTTCACAAAACGTGATATTTCATCTTTTAATTGAGCCACCCCATCAATCATTGGGTATTTGGATGCAACTCCGTTTTTTAAGGCAGCAATTTCTGCATTGGTGCCAATTTCAGGAGGGGCCAGGCCGGGTACGCCCATTTCCATCCTGATAAATTTATCATTGGTTTCCTGTTCAATTTCGTTCACCAAACTAACGAGCTCTCGAATGGACGCTTTTCCTATTCTTTTTATACCTGATTTTGCAATTTTACTTTTTACAATTTCATAGTTTATAGGTGTGTTTTGATTATAAACAGCTATCATTAAATT
>CAZJCZ010000104.1:3602-7355 GCA_964544575.1 uncultured Flavobacteriaceae bacterium
TTAAACCTATGACTGCATTAATTATTCTCATTTTCGTTTTCGGTTATTTAGCCATTACATTAGAACACCCGTTAAAATTGGATAAAACAGTTCCTGCTTTGTTAATGGCAGCAATAATGTGGGCTTTATTGGCAATTGGATTTCAACAAGGATGGTTTAATGTAGTTGATGGGCATGAAAACGTATTTAGTTTTTTAGAAGGCCATGATAATGAACATGCAGAAGAGGGCTTTGCTAATTTGTTATTACATCATTTGGGAAAAACGGCTGAAATTTTGGTTTTCCTTATAGGAGCGATGACTATTGTTGAAATAATTGATTTGCATAGAGGTTTTGATGTTTTGAAGAGTTGGGTAAAAACTAAGAGTAAGAAAAAACTATTATGGATTTTAGCTATACTTGCGTTTATTTTATCGGCAATTATCGATAATTTAACCGCCACTATCGTTTTAGTTACATTGCTTAGAAAATTAATACCAAACAGAACCGATAGATTGTGGTATGCCGGGATGATCGTTATTGCAGCAAATGCAGGTGGAGCCTGGTCTCCAATTGGAGATGTGACAACAACAATGTTATGGATTGGTAAAAGAGTATCAGCTCTTGCTTTAGTATCGAAACTAATAATCCCCTCAATTGTTTGTATGATCGTACCAACCTTTATCGCTACGTTGTTGCCTGCTTTTAAAGGTAATATTGAAGTTGATATTAGCGAGGGAGATATTGATAGGAGATCGTTATTGAGTAGTAAAACTATGCTGTTCTTAGGGTTGGGTATGATAGTTTCTGTTCCAATTTTTAAAACCGTAACTCATTTACCTCCTTATTTAGGTATGATGTTGGCACTTGGTGTAGTTTGGTTAGTTTCAGAATATATACACCCGGAAGAAGAATTTACGGAAGAGCGGAAACATTTGTATTCTGCACATCAAGCCTTGTCAAGAATTGAAATGTCAAGCATCCTATTTTTCTTAGGTATTTTAATGGCCGTAGCGGCATTAGAATCATTGGTATATGGCAGTATATTGATTGAAGGTCAAGAAGTACAGATGGGGACTTTGCGCTATGTAGCCGAACTACTTAACGGTGCTATCCCTAATCAAAATGTTGTAGTCATGATTCTTGGAGGATTGTCTGCTGTAATTGATAATGTTCCATTGGTAGCCGCCTCTATGGGTATGTATAGTTTACCGATGGATGATAGTTTGTGGCATTTAATTGCATATTCAGCCGGTACAGGTGGTAGCATGTTGATTATTGGTTCTGCAGCCGGTGTAGCTGCCATGGGTATGGAAAAAATTGATTTTATATGGTATCTTAAAAAGATAGCCTGGCTTGCCGCGGTAGGTTTTGCTGCAGGATTTTCCTTAGCCATATTTTTTGTTTAAAATTTAATCGCATTTAGTGAGGTTTTTTTATGAGTTTCTGAACAATTTTCAACTCGTATTTTCGTTACATATTATTATCCCCAAAATAAAGCTAAAATTTATGTTGCTAAGTATTCAGCAGGGAGCCGAAATAGCTCAAGATAACCTGGAAGAAGTTATATCAGAAGAAAAAACCCTATCCATTTATAATTTAATTATGGATGGCGGTTTAGGAGGTAAAGTCATTATCGCAATCTTAGTAGTACTTCTTGCTGTGGCATTGTACATCTACTTTGAAAGATATTTAGCCATTAAGGCAGCTACAAAGGTTGATAAAAATTTTATGAATCAGATCAAAGATCATGTGTCGAATGGTAAGTTAGGAGCTGCTAAAATTTTATGTGTACAAGATGGGTCTCCTGCAGCACGTTTAATTGAAAAAGGTATTTCTAGAATTGGTAAACCCTTAGATGATATCAATACTGCCATTGAAAATGCCGGTAAGTTGGAAATTTATAAGTTAGAACGAAATGTGAGTGTAGTTGCTACCATTGCTGGTGCTGCGCCTATGATCGGGTTTTTAGGTACGGTTATTGGGATGATAGTTGCAATTCATGAAATTGCAAATGCTGGCGGACAAATTGATATTAAAATGTTGTCAGACGGTTTATATACAGCCATGACCACAACGGTTGCTGGTTTAATAGTTGGTATCATTTCATATATAGCATATAATCACTTGGTGGTTCGCACAAATAAAGTTGTGTATCAAATGGAAGCTCAATCAGTTGAGTTTTTAGATTTGCTCAACGAACCTGTTTAACCTATGAATGTAAGAGGAAGAAATAAAGTAAGCCCAGAATTCAATATGTCGTCAATGACGGATATTGTTTTTCTATTATTGATTTTTTTTATGCTAACATCTACCCTTGTTACGGTAAATGCCTTGGATATTTTATTGCCTAAAGCTCAAGGTAAAACTGAAAATAATAAATCAGTCGCTGTAAGTATTACAAAAAAGCTAGATTTTTATGTGGATAGAAAAAAAGTTTCTGAAAATGATTTGGAACAAAATTTGATTAGTTTATTAAGCAACGATGAAAATCCAACCATAGTTTTAAGAGCCGAAGAAGGGGTTCCTATTGAAAAAGCTGTCCGTATTATGGATATAGCTAATAGGAATAAATTCAAGATCATATTGGCTGTAAGGCCTAAATAGAATGTCATATTTAGATACTCCACATAAGAGAAAATCTGCAATTGCAACAACCATTGTAATGGCGCTACTATTGTTTTTGATTTTCACATTTGGTTTGCGGTATTTTGACCCTCCTTTAGAATATGGGATTGCTGTGAATTTTGGAACTTCTAATGTTGGTAGTGGCAATATCCAACCAACAGAGCCCTTAAAATCGGCATCCTCACAAGAAGAAGTTATTGAAGAAACTCAACAAGAAGAAGTAGAGGAAACTGTGGCAGAGACTGAACCAACAAGTGCCCCGTCAGAGAAAGTCATTACTCAGGATTCTGAAGAATCGATAAAAATTAAAAAGCAGGAAGAAGCAAAAAGAAAGGCAGAAGAAGCAGATAGGCAAAAAAAGTTAGAGGCTGAGCGCATTATAAAACAGCGAAAAGCTGCTGAAGAAAAAAAGAAAGCTGAAGAGGCCGCTAAAAGGAAAAGACTGGATGATATGATGGGTGGTCTTAATAATTCAGACGGAAACGCAACGGGTGGAGAGGGCGACGACAATCAGGCAGGAGATAAAGGAAACCCGAATGGTGATCCAAATGCAAGTGGATATTATGGTAATGGCGGAGGTGGAAGCGGAGGCAATTACCGGTTAGGAAATAGAAAAGCAGTGTCAAAACCAAAACCCACCTATGATTGTGATGAACAAGGTAGAGTAGTGGTTAGTATTTCAGTTGATAAAAGTGGTAGGGTGATAAGTGCTCAAGCGGGTATTAAAGGCACTACTAATTCAGCAACATGTTTATTGACCAGAGCGAAAGAAGCTGCCCTGAAAACGAGATTTAATTCAGACAGTAAAGCACCTACGAAACAGGTAGGTTCTATTATTTATAATTTTTCTTTATCAAACTAAGCATTGACCTATAAGGAAACTTTAGATTGGATGTTCTCCAAACTTCCAATGTATCAACGAGAGGGGAAAACAGCATTTAAAAAAGATCTGACTAATACGTTAGCCTTATCACATCAGCTCCATAATCCACATGAACAATTTAAGAGTATTCATGTAGCCGGTACTAACGGCAAAGGTTCAACAAGTCATATGATTGCTTCCATTTTACAAGAAGCAGGCTTTAAAGTTGGTTTATATACCTCACCGCATCTTAAAGATTTTCGAGAACGTATTAAAGTCAATGG
>CAZJCZ010000105.1:0-7336 GCA_964544575.1 uncultured Flavobacteriaceae bacterium
ATGGCCAAAACCTTTACACGTATAGGTAAAGACATTGTAATGGCAGTTAAAGAAGGAGGTCCTAATCCTGATATAAATTCACGTTTAAGAGTTATTATTCAGAACGCCAAAGCGGCCAATATGCCTAAGGAAAATGTAGAACGGGCTATTAAAAAAGCTTCTGATAAAGATACCGCTAACTTTAAGGAGGTCCTTTTCGAGGGATATGCACCACACGGTATTGCTTTATTAGTTGAAACGGCTACAGACAACAATAACAGGACAGTTGCCAATGTAAGAGCAGCTTTTACAAAATGTGATGGTGCTCTTGGAACATCTGGTTCAGTGATTTTTATGTTTGACCATACCTGTAATTTTAGAGTGAAAACAGAGGATATTAAAATTGATCTCGAAGAGTTCGAATTCGAACTAATAGATTTCGAGGTTGAAGAAATTTTTGAAGATGACGATGGCTTATTGATCTATGCCCCTTTTGAACAATACGGTGCTATTCAAAAATATTTAGAAGAAAACAATATTGAAATTTTATCTTCTGATTTTGAAAGAATACCTACTACAACAAAAAAATTATCGGAAGTAGAGCAAGCTGATGTAGAAAAATTATTAGAAAAATTAGAAGAAGATGATGATGTTCAAAATGTATATCATTCCATGCAAATGTGACATCTTTGTCATGCCTGCGGAGACAGGAATCTACAAAAATTCTTATGAAGAAAAACTATACATTAAAACAACTCCCTCAAATAGCGCAACAAATAATTGACGTATCTTCCAAAAAAACATTTCTTTTTTATGGAAGTATGGGAGTAGGCAAAACTACGTTAATTAAAGAAATTGTTAAGCAATTAGGAGTTGATGATGTGGTAAGTTCACCTACTTTTTCATTAGTTAATGAGTATCAAACCCGTAATGGAGAAACAATATATCATTTTGACTTCTATCGCATTCATAGCGAAGAAGAAGCTTTAGACATAGGTATTGAAGATTATTTTTATAATAATGATTGGTGTTTCATTGAATGGCCAGAAAAAGTTAAAAATTTATTACCTTTAAATGCTGTTGAAATTCATCTATCATTGAATAATGATGAAACCAGAAATATCCTGATTAAATAAATTGAACTTATGAGTAAACAATATTCGCCATTCAGCAAGGAACAATTAATGCCAAAGCCTGAAATGCTTGAAATTAAAAGGGAAAAAGGTGAGTTATTTATTGGTGTACCTAAAGAAACACATTTACAAGAAAAACGTATTTGTTTAACCCCTGATGCTGTGGCGGCATTAACAAATCATGGTCACAAAATTATCATTGAAACCGGTGCTGGAGAAGGTGCCAATTATTCAGATAAAGAATACTCAGAAGCAGGTGCAAAAATTTCATATAATACAGAAGAAGTATTTGGTTGTAATCTCATATTAAAAGTAGAGCCCCCATCAATTAACGAAATAAAATATATCAATCCTCAAAGTGTACTATTTTCTGCCTTACAATTAAAGACTCAAAACAAAAAGTACTTTGAAGCTTTGGCCAAAAAACGTATAACTGCCATCGCATTTGATTTTATATCTGATGAACATGGTGTTTATCCTGTCGTAAAATCCTTAAGTGAAATTGCTGGTATTTCCTCAATCTTAATTGCGGCAGAATTAATGAGCAATAGCAGTAAAGGGAATGGATTACTGCTTGGAAATATTGGCGGTGTATTACCTCCGGAAGTGGTAATATTGGGCGCTGGTACTGTAGGTGAATTTGCAGCACGTTCGGCCATAGGATTGGGCGCTCAGGTAAAAGTATTTGACAATTCTGTCACTAAATTACGTCGGCTACAGCACAATTTAGGATTTATGGTATTCACTTCTACAATACAGCCTAAAACCTTACAAAAGGCATTGATGCGTTGTGATGTTGCCATTGGTGCCGTGAGAGGAAAAACCAGAACCCCCATTTTAGTTAGTGAATCGATGGTTGAACAAATGAAAGATGGTGCCATCATTGTAGATGTTAGTATCGATAGCGGTGGATGTTTTGAAACTTCAGAAATTACAACACATAGTGAACCTACATTTGTAAAACATGGGGTTATACATTATGCCGTGCCTAATATCCCTTCTCGATATGCCAGAACAGCCTCGTTATCAATAAGTAATATATTCACTCCCTATTTGTTAAATATAGGTGATGAAGGTGGTATTGAAGATGCCGCTCGTTTTGATAAAAGTTTGCAAAGAGGTATGTATTTCTACCATGGTATTTTGACAAATAAAGCAGTAGCAGATTGGTTCAGTTTGCCATACAGAGATATTAATTTATTGATCTTTTAATTTTATAATTATATTTTGCGCAGACGTTTCACTCTTTTTGGATTTGGATTTATTATAGGTATAATTCTATTATTGTTTTTTCTTAATGGAAAAAATGCATCTTGTGACTTTTTCCCAAACGAAAGGATGTTAAAAATTCTTAGAAATAAACATCGGGTTTATTCAGAAGATGTATTGCAACTTATGACGACTAAAAAAATTGATTCAACGGCCATTGATTTCCTATTTTATAATGGTGATATTGATTTTTCAAAAAGTAAAGTACATCAAGAGCCTTGCAGGTATTATTGGATAGATGGTTTTATACATGAAAAAGAATCTTCAATATATGTTCAAAATTGCGATACACTAGTGACAATTCAAAAACTTTATTATAATTCTAATTAAGATTTTTAAAATCATTTTTTAGATTTATTTAGAATAAAAGGTTGATCTGAAAAATGACCACTCTTTACCCTTTTCAACTGATATATATCATTTATACTAGTATTTTTTATGGTTATCTTTAACTACATATTAACCTTAAAACAGCATGATCATGAAAAGAATATTGCTCCCAACCGATTTTTCAGATAATGCACAAAATGCAATTAATTATGCATTAAATCTGTATAAAGATGAAAGCTGCACCTTCTATCTTTTGAATACCTATACTCCTATTATTTATAGCTATGATTATCAAATGAACGCAGGAGGTTACTTAGGTGAAATTGCTGATGTTGTCAGGGATAATTCAATTAGAAAATTGAATGAAATTGAAAAAAACGTAAAAGAAAAATTTAATAATCCGAAACATCACTTTGAAATTGTATCTTCTTTTAATCTTCTCACAGATGAAATAAAAGATAAATTAGAAGAATTTTCAATAGACCTTATAGTAATGGGAACTAAAGGTGCTACTGGAACCAAAGAAATTTTATTCGGTTCCAACACTATACATATCATTCAAAAAGTGAAATGCCCTGTATTAGCAATCCCTGATGGACATTTCTTTGAAGAACCCAAAGAAATTCTATTCCCAACTGATTATAAGATTGATTATTCAACTAAACAGTTAGAATCATTTAATACTATTGCCACACTTTTTGACTCAAGAGTTCATGTTTTAAATGTTTCACATGGTATTGATCTAACAGAAATTGAGACCAAGAATAAAGAAAAACTCGAAAATCTATTATTAGACGTTAAACATGCCTCATATAGCGTTGAAGATCAAAATATACCGCAAGCCATTAATGAATTTCAGAAATCAACTTACGTTCAATTATTAATGATGGTAAATAATAAACATTCATTTTTTGAAAATTTGTTTTTCAAACCTATAATTAAACAGATTGGTTTTCATTTAAATATTCCTTTTTTAGTAATACCGTCAAAAATGTAAACTTCTAATACGATGAAAAAAGTATTGGTTCCTACTGATTTTTCTGACAATGCATGGGATGCATTGATGTATGCTATTAGATTATATGATGATATTCCTTGTCACTTCTATATTTTGAATACCTATCAGGTTAGTCCTTCAAGGACTGTCAATACTATGAATATTGAGAGAGATACACACATGTATCGTGTTTTAAAAGAAGATTCAGAAAATGAATTTAAAAAAATTGATGCTTATTTAAAAAATAATTTACTAAACAATAAGCATGAATACGAAACCCTATCACTTTCAGGTTCATTAACAACTTCATTAAAAAGATTGGTGTATAATGAGAATATTGATATGATTATTATGGGTACAGCGGGAGCTTCAGGGGCAAAAGAAATATTCATGGGAAGTAACGCTATTAAGGCCATAAAGAATATTGACCTTTGTCCTATCATATCCGTGCCGGAAGAATATGAATATGAAGAGCCTGAACAAGTGGCCTTTGCGACAGATCTTAAAAGACATTTTAATGTTATTGAATTAAATTGCTTACGAGAATTACAACTCATTCATAATTTTAAAATAAGGGTCATTCATGTAAAAGAAGAATATGCTCTAGATACCGTACAACAACAAAATATTGAAGCTTTAAAACAATATTTTGAAATTGATTCCATCTCTTTTGAAGAGATACTCACGGATACTAAAGTAGCACAAGCGATCAATGATTTTGTAGTAGATCAAAAAATTAATATGGTATGTTTAGTAAATTATGAACATAGTTTTATTGAAAATTTAACCAACGAACCGATTATAAAAAAAATGAGTTTTCATAGCTCAGTCCCGCTATTAATTTTACCAGTTTAAAACTTAATTAATTAAATTTTTAAAAATGAAAAATATTGGAATTTGGATTGATAAAGAAAAAGCACATGTTGTTACTATTGAAAATGACAATGAAAAAATGATAACCTTGCAGTCAGATATTGAAAATTACCACCCCCATGGTGGGTCAGGATCTAAAGGATCTAAAAACCGATGGGGGCCTCAAGATGTAGTTCAGGATAGTAAATATTTAGAACGTCAAAAACATCAATTAAAAAACTACTTCAAGAAAATTGCTGAAACAATTTCAGATGCTGACGCTATAGCCATATTTGGCCCTTCTGATACTAATTTAAAATTAAAACAAACATTATTAGCAAATTATAAACAAATAGCCAAAAAAATTAAAGCTGTTGAAAAGGCAGATAGCATGACCAACAATCAACTAAAAGCATTGGTCAAAAAGTTTTTTAAAAAATAAATCGGATGAGTTCCGTGAATTGAGGGTTTTAAAATATATTTTCATTACGGGTGCATAATTAATAGCGGAACCCTGCTTTTATAGGCAATTTCATCTGTTTTTGAACCTGAAATTAATCTTTGTAAGAACGACTCTTTATTAATAATCTTTGCAATTAAATCGACTTCTTTTATCTGTTCAAAGCAATCCATAGCTATATCAATAGGAACATCAACTATTGTATAAAAATTACATTTATCTCCTTTAAAAAAAGAGTCAATGCTGTTCTTTTTATCATTTAGTTGATCTACTGAAACATCTCCTTTATTTAAGATTAGAATATCAAGTGTTGCATTATGTTTTTTTATGATATGTTTTAATGGTTTAAGAGGTTCTTCATTAATAATATCTTTGTACTCCAGTGTAAAAAGAATATTTGTTGGTTCAATAAATTTAAATTCTTGTGGGATAACCATAACAGGACAGTCAACTTGTCTTATTACAGCAATTGTATTACTGCCAAAAATTACTTCATTGGCTCCAGTTGTACCATTGGTGCCCATCACAGTTAATTCTATTTTTTTTAAATTAATTGTTTGCTTTACGGCGCTTATAAAACTGTCGTAGTCACATATTGCCTCATATGAAAAATCTTCATTATTATATTCTTTTATAAACTTCTTGATCATCTTATTTAATGCCGCCTTAGGGTTCTTAATAATAGAATCATAAATGGATGCATCATCAGATGATGCCATTAAATCTCCTGTTGTGTAGTTGGAAACTTTGTGTACATTTAATATGAAAAAGTTGTATTTTCCCCCCTTAAAAAACTGTAAAGCATATTCAATAGCATTTCGGGAATCTTCAGAAAAATCAGTTAAAAGAAGAATATTTTTCATGATATGGTTATGTTTATCTCAAATTTACTAAATAAAGAGAAAATTGCTATGATAATTATCATAAATTAATAAGAACAACAAAGTTAGATTTGTACAAATTTATTTGCATGCAGAAAGCCACATTATTAAATAAGTATAATATTCCTGGACCGCGATATACAAGTTATCCAACCGTTCCTTATTGGGATGAAAAAGGAATTAGTACAAATAATTGGATAAAAACAATTCAACAATCATTTGATGAAAGTAACGCTGAAAAAGGGATTAGTATTTATATTCATCTACCATTTTGTGAGAGTTTATGTACTTTCTGTGCATGTCACAAATACATTACTAAACGACACGAATTAGAAGATCCTTATATAGAAACTGTTTTAAAAGAATGGAAACTTTATTTAGAACTATTGCCTGAAAAACCAGTGCTAAGAGAATTGCACTTAGGCGGTGGTACACCAACTTTTTTTGAAGCTAAAAATTTAAATTATTTAATTAAAAGTATTTTAGATTCTGTTGAGTTACACAGAGATTACGAATTTAGTTTTGAAGGACATCCAAATAACACAACCAAAGAACATTTACAAACCTTATATGACCTGGGTTTTACACGAGTAAGTTTTGGAGTACAGGATTATGGAGAAAAAGTTCAAAAGGCGATCAACAGAATTCAATCCTTTGAAAGTGTTAAAAATGTAACTCAATGGTCGAGGGATATTGGTTATACATCCGTAAGTCATGACCTAATTTTCGGATTACCATTTCAAACCGTTGGCAATATCATTGATACTGTCAGAAAAACAATTGAATTAAAACCAGATAGAATTTCCTTTTACAGTTATGCCCATGTACCTTGGGTTAAAGGTATTGGTCAAAGAGGATTTGAGGACGAAGATATACCCAAAAATGATTTTAAAAGAAAATTGTATGAAATGGGAAAACAATTGTTCACAAATTTTGGATATATAGAAACAGGGATGGATCATTTCTCATTACCAACCGATGCGCTATACAAAGCTTTTGAAAATGCAAATTTGCACAGAAATTTCATGGGATATACTACCAATAACACGCAGTTAATGATTGGCTTGGGCATGTCAGCAATTAGTGATTCTTGGTACAGTTTTGCCCAAAATGAAAAATCTCTAAAAGATTATCAAGAACTTATAGAAAATGGTCAACTACCTATAGTAAAAGGTCATCTTCTTTCTAAAGAAGACCTCATAATTAGACGGCATATATTAAATATTATGTGTCATTTTAAAACTTCATGGAAAGATGATAAGCTAAAATTCAAGGACTTACCAGAAACTTTAGATCGACTTAAAGAATTAGAAAAAGACGGCTTGGTTTTGATTACAAAAAATAAATTAATCGTCCCTAAAGTTGCCAGGGCTTTTGTAAGAAATATCTGTATGGCTTTTGATCTGCGTTTGGTAAGAAACAAACCCAATACGCA
>CAZJCZ010000106.1:0-5923 GCA_964544575.1 uncultured Flavobacteriaceae bacterium
TTATCCATAAAACATTTTGAAAAGTATGCAGGGCTATTAAATCCTGTTTCATAAGCAATTTCAGAAATATTCCCTTTTTGCTTATGTAATAAATTCAGCGCTCTGTGCAATCTAAATTCTCTAATAAAATTGTTAGGAGATTTACCGGTCAACTTCATCAATTTTCTATATAGCTGTGATTTACTGTATCCTAATTCTTTACTGAAAATACCCACATTAAAATTAGGTTTATTCCAGTGGATTTCAATAAAATCCATCAAACGAGTAAGAAATTTTTCTTCGGCAGGCTTTAAAGTTCGTATCAATTCTTTGTCAATAGTTGCATTTCTATTTTCACTTTCATACAAAGCTTTTACTTCTGTTGCAACAACTAACTGCTCTTTAACAACCTCACACATTCGAGTAGCTAACAAAGTAGCCTCTTCAAAAATATTGTCTTTGTCAGTAACAGGAAGACCCGAACCTAAGCCAATTTTTAGTCTTCGCTCAAAAGATTCAAATTTAGGAGTTATATATTTAAAATTAAATTGAATTTTTAATGAACATAATATGGCATCGGTAACTGATTTAAAAGAAACTAAATAACTGTTATTATCCTTTTTTACAACTCGACCGTTAAAACGTTTCAATGTTTTCGAAATACTATTATGAAATTTTTGTGTAAATACACTAAACTGATTGGCTTCAAGTCTATTTAAATAATTACTGGTCTCAAGAACCATGATAACCCGAAAGGCGGGATCATTAATTATATTAAGGCTTTCGTTATTTGCTTTTTTTGGATCTTCAATTCTACCTAAAAAAGACTCAACTATATTTTCATTTACTTCAATAATATCATGAGGAAATTCACCATGTACATGGTCGTGCATTTTTTGGATTGCTTCCCTATTAGGAGCTTCAATTAAACAAAATGCCGTGTTTCTATTTTCATCACACCAATAGGTCATTCCTTTACAACCATATAAATGTTCTACCTTTAAATCTTCTTTATGCATTTGAGCCACATGCTCCGCTTTAATTTCTTTTGGAATATCGTGACGATCCATATAGATTGGCATAGTAATTTTTTCTTACAATTTAATAATATTTTATGAAATATGCTAATGTAAGTTACCTAACTGTCAACGTTTAATCTACTATATGTAAAAAAACACAATATTTGAGGTTTAAAATAGAAGCTTAAAATTTCTACTAGGTATTGAGATTACTCATTTTTCAATTCAGGCTCTTTTTCGATATTGACCAGATTTAGTCCATCATATTTTACTAAAAATACCCCATTATTTTCAAAACCCTTATTTGGGTTTTTGATATAGTGAAATTTACATGACATTCTTTCAGAAATACCGCCATCAAAAGCACTGCCAACATCAGAATAAGTTGCCAATCGCAATAGGGCATCATATGTCATATCAAAACCTTTGAAGGCATATTCTGACGGTTCCACATAATTAACGGCTTTAAATCTATTAATAAACTTTTGAACTTCAATATCTTCAAAATCAATAAAACTAGCCGTTGGATAGTGAAAATTAACTCTAGCTAAAAAATTATTATCAACCCTGTCAAAATTCTTACCATAATTTAAACAAAATAAAGTGATGTCGAATTCTTTGGGCAATACGCCCAAATTATTAATAGCGTCGCTAATTAAAACTTCTTCTTCTGTAAATAACATTATCCAGTTTCCCTTATCTTCTAAAATAGATTCTTTAAAAAGATCTGGTTTTATATATCCATTTTCGGGTCTTAAAACAATAACTTCATGTAATGAATCGAGCTCATTTAGTTTTTTAGTTACCCCTTTTAACCTTAACTCATAATTGGGAGTGGAGATTGAATCAGCGATCAAAACTAATTGCTGATTACCATAATTGTTTTGTAAATACAATATCATAGCATCGCTCAATCTTTCATCTGAAGGCATTTCTTTTATCAAATTTTTAGAAGCAAACATGGAATGATCCTTTGATGAAACAGGAGATATGATAGCTAATGAATCATGTTTAAATGAATTAGTAACAAACTCAACATTATCCATAAACATGGGCCCAATAACGGCATCTACTTCCTCAAAATTATTCGTTCTTAGTATATTTGAAATTGTACTTTTTTTGTTTTCAGTATCAAACACCTGCACAGTCACTGACAAACCTTGTTTTTTTAACAAATTTAAAGCTTCTAAGGCACCCAAATAAAAATCAGTAACGATGTTTAAAGATCTGTCCTTCTCAAAATCTAAGTTGCCTTTATTGGTAGAAAAAGGTAATAATATTGCTACTTTCAAATGCTTATCAACAGGTATATTTGGTATAAAAATACTTTTATTCTCTGCAGTAATTGCCGTTGGTATTTTAATAAGCATTCCCTCTTTTAATCCCGTCGCCAACTCTGGATTAATTTCAATTAACTGTTCTTGAGACATCTTAAAAATCTGACTCAGACTAAAAATTGTTTCGCCTTTTTCAACCTGATGCATTACAAAGTCCTCTTCTAAATTAGGAATTTCTCTAGTATCTGGTACTTTAATAATTTGAGCCAATTTTAAACCTTCCTTGATTTCTGGGTTAAGTTCTTCTAACCTTTCGATACTAATTCCATAACGCCTGGATATACTATATTTTGTTTCTTTAGGGCGCACTAAATAAGGTTTAGTTATGTCATCCTGAACTACCGTTGTTTCAATCCGGTATCCTTTTTTGATTGGTATTTTTATAATTTGACCCACCTTTAGACCATCAGTTCTCAATGCAAGATTATATTTTCTCAAAATCCGTTTTGGAACTTTAAACTGTTGCTTTAATCTAAAATAATTTTCTTTTGGTAAAACTTTATGGAACAAAAATCCATCTTCTATATAATCTCCTATTTTATTATCAAGAGCAGGATTATAATTTTTGTTAGGTATTATTAACAACTGATTTTCAGCTACTCCCTCTTTTATATCCGGGTTTAATTGTAGTAAGTCATGAGGTGTAATTGCCAATTTTCTTGTAATAGATTCTAAAGTTTCACCTTTTTGAACCTGGTAGGTAGTATATTTTTTTTCTTGTGAAAAAATTGAAAATGTTACTAAAAAAAGTAACAATAAACTTAATTTAAATTTATTCATTATTTAACTATATTTTATCCTTAAATATTATTCCCATTCAATGGTGGCAGGTGGTTTTGAACTGATATCATAGACAACTCTATTAACACCCTTTACGCCATTAATTATTTTGTTTGAGGTTTCCTGCAAAAACTCATAAGGTAAATTAACCCAATCTGCTGTCATACCATCCGTAGAAGACACTGCTCTTAAAACAACCGCTTTTTCATAAGTGCGCTCATCGCCCATTACCCCAACTGATTGAACCGGTAACAACATAGCTCCTGCCTGCCAAACATCATCATACAACTTCCATTTTTTTAATCCGTTTATAAAAATAAAATCCACTTCTTGTAAGATTCGTACTTTTTCAGCTGTAATATCTCCCAAAATCCTAATTCCTAATCCTGGACCCGGGAAAGGATGTCTTCCTAACAATTCATCATCAATCTGCATTGACCTTCCCACTCTTCTCACTTCATCTTTAAACAACATTCGTAAGGGTTCAACAATCTTTAATTTCATATAATCTGGTAAGCCACCAACATTATGATGTGACTTAATGGTTACTGAAGGCCCATTCACAGAAACTGACTCAATTACGTCTGGGTATATTGTTCCTTGAGCAAGCCATTTTACATCACTTATATGATGTGCTTCATCGTCAAAAACTTCAATGAACGATTTACCTATTGCTTTGCGTTTCAATTCAGGATCCTCAATGTCTTTTAGTTCTGACAAAAAACGTGCCGAAGCATCTACTCCTTTTACATTAAGTCCCATATGTTCATACTGATCTAACACATTCTGGAACTCATTTTTACGAAGTAACCCGTTATTAACAAATATACAGTATAAATTTTTTCCTATCGCCCTATGCAATAAAACAGCAGCCACTGTAGAATCAACTCCGCCTGAAAGTCCTAAAACTACCCTATCATTACCTAACTCAGTTTTTAATTCGGCTACCTTTGTCTCTACAAATGAATCAGGAGTCCAATCCTGTTCGACCTTAGCAATGTTGACTAAAAAATTTTCAAGTAGTTGTTTTCCATCAGAAGTATGATATACTTCAGGGTGAAATTGAATAGCATAAGTATCTTCCCCTTCAATTTTAAAAGCTGCATTATCAACATCATCAGTACTGGCTATTTTTTTAAAATTGTCAGGAAGCTTTACGATCGTATCTCCATGACTCATCCAAACTTGAGAGCCCTTAGAAATTCCATCAAATAAATGATTCTGTGTATCAATATATGACAAATTAGCTCTACCATATTCCCTTATTTTGGAGGGTTCAACTTTTCCTCCAAATTTATCAACCAAATATTGTGCTCCATAGCAAACTCCAAGTAATGGAATTTCATCCTTTATATCCTTTAACTCTGGCTGAGGAGCATCCTCACTATAAACAGAAAATGGACTACCTGATAAAATCACGGCTTTGAATTCTTTAGCTGGAGGATGATTGTTATATGGGAATATTTCGCAAAATATATTAAGTTCTCTAACCCTTCGGGCAATCAACTGAGTGTATTGCGAACCAAAATCTAAAATAAGTACCTTATGCTGCATGCGCAAAAGTAAAACTTAATTCATAAACCTTAAAGTTGTTTTTATTTAATTATTAGTATTTTTATTCAAAATTAAGAATTGGTGCATTTAATCTTGTAAGGATTTTATTTAAATGCGTCTGATGTTACTAGAACAAAAGCCATGAAAAAAAATATTCATCTTGGTTTAAGAATAGTTGTTGCTATTATTTTAGTTCAAACATTGCGTTATAAATTCACTGCTCATCCTGATAGCGTTTATATTTTTACTAGTGTAGGCTTGGAACCATATGGAAGAATTGGGATTGGTGTTTTAGAACTAATTTCAGCAATTCTAATTTTAATACCTAAAACCGTTTGGTTAGGGTCTTTGATAAGTTTAGGTGTAATATCTGGTGCTATCCTTATCCATCTTACCAGTTTAGGCATAGAAATTAATGGTGACGGGGGAATTCTTTTTTATATGGCAATTCTTGTTTTTGTATTATCTTTTATTCTATTGTGGGTGAATAGAAAAAGTATACCATTCATTGGTGAAAACTGGTAAATCATTAGTTTTAAATGATTTATATAAATATATAAGTTATATTTGAAGTATTGATTTATTAAACTAGTAATTCGATCCGCATTTACTACGTACATATTGTCTATCTTGATTTTCAAAAATTGATCTCGGTAGATAGCTGTTAAATTATTAACATGAGTATTTATACTCCCCAAATTGCTATGAAAATGTTAACAAATTTAAGAAAAAAGATTACGCAAAATTCTGAAATTATAGATCAAAAAATATCTTTATATTTTGCTGATCGCCTTGGAGTCAAAGACGTAAAAACTATCAATGCTTTAGGTATTGATGGTGATTTAACGTTTAGTCAAAAAGTCAATTTATTTTGCGAATTACTACCCTTATCAAAAATTGATAAAGCGAAATTTAAAGTGTTTTTAAAAATCAATAATGAGTTTGTTCTCAATGATGAAATATTGATAAATGATCAATACTTTTATAACCTAAAGAGTTATCATCCGTTTTTATTCAATACCTATATTGAAGACAGGGACTTTTTATCAATTAAAGAAAAACTTAGCTTTGTTATTTACCAATTAATTGATGATATTGTAAGGCTGACGCCCTATTATATTGAAAAACCGAAAATTTATTATAATAAAAATGTTGGCATAACCTTACCTCAGTAGTAGAGTAACTTTTTTTAATAATTTCGATTTAATGAAATTTCCGATCAGAAAAGCCGTAATGGCTATAATTGTAGATGAT
>CAZJCZ010000106.1:6023-7307 GCA_964544575.1 uncultured Flavobacteriaceae bacterium
GAATTTGACAAGTTACTTTGGATATCACCAAACGACTTACATAAATACAATACATATTTTAGAGCCAAAGCCTATACAATGGCTCTTAAGATTTGTGGCCTATTATAATTGAATAATTTGAAACTCCTCACCTAATGGATCAAGGTTAGATTTTAATTTTTCTATAAACTCTTTACCATGATTCACATACAATTCTGAAAAATTACGGGTTCTTTCTTCCAAACTTTGATTAGGGAACAACTCATTTTGTAACTCGGTAATTCTTTCAACCAGAGAACTTAATTTCCTTTTTTGAGCTTTTAATAACCGCTTTTCTAATTTATCCAATCCTTTTAGCTGCTTAGATTGTTGTGCTTTAACGGCCCCAATAAACGATTTGTCAGTTAATTTTGCCAATTCTTCTAATTCGATAAATTGATTTTCCAAAAATTGACGTTGCTCAGAAAAATCAATTTTAATATCAGAAACCTCTTTTATTTTTTTATTGATTAAATCTTGTTGTTTCAAGAATATTTCTGACAGTGAAATATTCAATTTAGTTAATTTTTGCCTTTGTGTTTTCGAAACAATCAAAGCCGAATTGCGTAATAATAATATAGGAAAAGGAACTTTTTCAGTATCGAAATAACTTTTAAGTTCCAACCAATAGGCTAATTCACCACCACCGCCTATATAACAAAGATTTGGTAACACCACCTCCTCATATAATGGCCTCATTATCACATTAGGGCTAAATCTTTCTGGCATCTCCTGAAGATGCTTTAGCATTTCTTCTTTAGTCCATGAGAATTGGTTATTTACTGTTGAATAAACACCATTTTTTAGAATGATTCTCTCTCTTATTTCGTCAGTCAAGTAAAATAAATTGATCTCCCTCGGGTTTACCTGTACTTTGTAATTCTTGCTAAAATCTTTTATGGTTGAAGAAACATTATTAAAACAAGTTTGATTTATCAATTCATTTTCAACATGAGGAATAAATTGTTCTTTTAATCTTTTACTATCTCCATCAATAATTACCAATCCATATTGGCTAAATAATTCATTTGCTAAATATCTTGTAGCTTCTGCCAAATTATCATGTTGAAGATACGATTCCTTAAAAAGATTTGCCAAATATTCAGCATTCTTTGACTTTCCCAACTCCAAAGAAAACATTTCATAAATCTGACTTAAACCTTCTGTAGATAGTCGACCCACTGCGCTTTTACTATTTCTATTCCATGCTATTTTTTTTTGATTGAAATTAAAGAAATTTATTTCTTCAAAATCATGATCTTCAGT
>CAZJCZ010000107.1:0-7274 GCA_964544575.1 uncultured Flavobacteriaceae bacterium
CTGGGATAAAATGACGTCAGTTCTTTAGGGTCAAAACAAGCATGTGTAACATTGCAACGACCACCGCCAGATACTTTTACTTTTTGTAGTACTTTATTCCCTTTTTCAAGGATGACGACTTCTAAATTAGGATTTGTTTCTGCAATAGTAATTGCCGCAAAAAACCCTGCTGCACCACCTCCAATAATTGCTACTTTTTCACGCATAGAATCATTTCTTGATATGGAATAACAGTGGTATAACCTTTAGTTGCAAAGTAATTTGGAGTATTATTATTACCTGTGGCTAATATAAAATCTCCACCCCATGCTCCCAAGCTTTTCGTTTGCCCGAAATAATCAGCAAACAACTCTTGTTGAATTGGATTTTGATTTATGATTGATGAAATTATATGTTCATGCTCTTTCATTATTTTTTCAAAATCCGACAAACTGGTACAATTTACAACCTCGTGGGTTAGGCTTGATATTTCTTCTACAAACTCAATAACATTTCCTTTAAAACTTTTGTATTGAACAATTCCTTTCCTGCTACTTTGCTTTTTATTGAGATGCACAAAATATAGTTGATCTTTAAAGAGAGGGTCAAAACTAATAGTTTTAGCTACCGGTTTTTTATTTTTTAATTGATAGATAATCGGGTTATTATTTTGAGCACAGGCAATATCGTAAGCACTACCTCCAAAAGTATTGAACTGTAATTGATAAGCATCAACATTCGCCCATTGAGCAATGTTATTGATGAGAGTTGATGAAGAACCTAATCCCCAATTTCTGGGAAATGTAAGTTTTGATTTCACAAAAAATCCTTGCTGGCTTGAAAGAAAATCTGGGTTTAATTTTTTTACTTCTAATAATATGTTTTGAAGATGTTCTGCTAATGAATCATAACCGCCATCTTTGCTAGAATCGAAAGAGGCATTTATAATTCTTAGTCTTGGTAAATCAAATTCGACTTGCAACCATAACTCATTATCATTGGTATAACTTTCCCAAATTAACTTCGACTCGTTAAGTTCTTGAATAGAAAGATTTTGTCCAAAACTAGTAGGAAGTGCCAATGCTTTTGCGCCGTCAAGAACAAGATACTCGCCTGTAATCAATAGTTTGCCATTACTATAATATGTGTTCATTATGTTCTATTTCTATTGTAAATAGGTAAGAATAAGAATGATAACCCTCCAAACAATAAGATCATTAATGTTTGTGCAGTCCACATAATCCAACCGAAAGCTCTAGCCGGGTTATCGTCAATATTATATAAAATAAGTGCACTAGCAACAAAAACAGGGTATGTTCCTAATCCACCATTGGTTAATGCCATGCTTAACCCCCCTACTACAAAACCAACAATAATGGCTCCAAACGGTAAATTGGTAGTTTCTGGTAAGGCAAAACTAACAACATAAAACATGAGCACATACATTAGCCAAATAAAAACAGTGTGGAAAATAAACGGCCATTTTTTTTTCATTTTGAAAATACTTACTGCGCCTTCAATTAAACCATTTATAAAATTTCTGATCTTAACAAAAAAAGTATTTTCAGATTTTTTTATGAAACGGTAAAATAAAACACCAAGGATTAATAAAGCAATTAGTAGAAGAACAGAATGAAGAGAATTGGAAGAAGAATCTTCAAACAAAGTTTTTTTAAGAAGATCAGCTTGCATAAAAAAAGCCAAGCCTATTATAAATAATAACATAATTACATCGGCAATTCTTTCTGCTACAATAGTGCCAAAAGCTTTTTCAAATGGAATATTTTCATACTTAGAAATTGCCGTGGCACGAGCAACTTCACCAGATCTTGGTATCAAGAGATTAAGTAAATATGCAATCAAAACAGTCATTATCAGGTTAGGAACTTTTGGTTTAAAACCTAGTGGTTCCAACATAAATTGCCATCGATATGCCCTTGATAAATGACTTAGGATCCCAAGAATCAAGGAAAGTAACACCCACCAATAGTTGGCAGATTTAAAAGAGTTAATAATGTCAGTTTTATCTTGTGGAGATAGTTTTGATAAGAAATACCATATTAAAAATACTCCCAAGGTTATTGGGAGGATAATAAAAAGAGTTTTTCTTATTTTTTTATTCAATGAAATCGCTATTAATGAAAATTAAAAAAGACTAATTTAAGGCAATATTATCAATAAGCCTGACATCACCTGCAAATGCCGCGATAAAAGCCCGATAATTCGATTTATCGCTTTTTCTTTTAGCAGATTTAAGTGTTTTGATATTCGCAATTTCAAAGTATTCTAGTTCTAAAATAGAATTTTTTTCAAATTCGTTTTCAACCCACTTAATTACCTCATTAATAGAATTCGTAATAAATTTTTCTTTAGCTTTATTTAAAGTTTTATATAAAAAAGTAGCTTCGTTTCTCTGAGCTTTAGTTAATCTTGTATTTCGAGAGCTCATTGCCAAACCATCATTTTCTCTGTAAATTTCACAACCAATAATTTGAACTGGAATCTTCTTTGTTTGAACCAATTTTTTAATGATTTGGAGTTGTTGAAAATCTTTCTCACCAAAATATGCTTTCGTGGGTTCAACAATTTCAAATAGTTTTTTTACAATAGTACCAACACCATTAAAATGTCCAGATCTATGTTTGCCTTCCATTTCAAACTCAAGACCATCAAAATCAAATTGTGAAACTGCAATGTTATCATTGTAAATTTCCCGCACCGTAGGAACAAAAACAAAATCACAATCAACAGACTCTAATAAAGCTAAATCTTTTTTCAAGGTTCGCGGATATTTTAATAGATCTTGTTTTTTGTCAAACTGAGTTGGATTGACAAAAATACTTACCACAATAAAATCGTTTTCTAATTTTGCCCTATTAATTAGTGATATATGACCTTTATGCAGTGCTCCCATGGTGGGAATAAAACCTAAAGAAGCTCCTGTTTTTATTTTGGCCAGATTATTTTGCAAAGATTTGTTTTTATAAAAAACCTGCATTTAATTATGTTAATTATTGTTAAAAGCGCGTAAACTTAGTATTTTAAGTTTAAATCTAATCAAAAATTCGTAATTTTGCGGTTCTTAATTATTGATGGATTTATGAAAGATAAGAGAATATTGTACGTATCGTCAGAGGTAATACCTTATTTACCGGAAACAGAAACAGCTAGTACTTCCTTTGAAGTAGCTAGGAAAATGCACAGTATAGGGGCGCAAATACGTATTTTTATGCCAAGATTTGGCGTAATTAATGAGCGTAGGCATCAATTGCATGAAGTTATTAGATTGTCAGGGATGAATCTGATAATTAATGATATGGATATGCCATTAATTATTAAGGTAGCCTCAATACCGAAAGAAAGAATGCAAGTTTACTTCATCGATAATGATGAATATTTTAAGCGCAAATCACTGTATACTGATGAGGATGGAAATTTATTTCCTGATAATGATGAAAGAGCTATATTTTTTGCCAAAGGAGTAGTAGAAACCGTAAAAAAATTGAATTGGGCACCTGATATTATTCATGTTCATGGCTGGATGGCTTCTTTGTTGCCATTATATCTTAGAGAATATTATAAAAACGACCCTTTATTTACTGAGAGTAAGATAGTTACTTCAATTTATAATAGTGATATAAAAGGATCAATGGGGGATAACCTAGTAGAAAAAATTAAATTTGATTCTATACCCGAAGAAAAATTAAATTCTTTATCTAAAGTAAATCATAATAACCTAATAAAAATTGCCATTGAAAATTCTGATGCTGTTATAAAAGGAAGTGAAAATATTCCTGAAGAAATCGAAAATTTTATTACTGAAAATAATATACCAGTATTAGATTTTCAATCTACTGAAGATTACTCCAATTTTTACCTTACCGAAGTTTTATAAAATTAACAATATAATAATTTTTTGTTTATGACAATAAGAATTGTAAACAGTGTAAAATATGTTGGGTTATTTACCCTCATTTTACTAAGTATAGTTGCTTGTGAAAAGGATTTTGAAAATATTGGTGTAGGGTTGGTTGATAACAATCAATTTGAAACTAAAGTTGAAACATTTGAGATCATTGCATATAATAAAAATGTCGACTCATCAAGAGTTGACGGTATTCCTGAATATTTACTAGGAATATATAAAGATGATAATTTTGGCCTTATCAAAGCCTCTTATATAGGTCAGGTAGGGTTAACGACACCTTTAGATTTTGGAGAAAATGTTTCCATTGATGCAGTGGTGTTGGATATTCCATATTATGTTACCAGAGATACTAATAATGTTGATGGAACTCCTGATTTTATTTTAGATTCAATAATTGGCGATCAAGATTTGGAATATAACCTATCGGTTTATGAGTTGGGGACATTTTTAAATACTTTAGACCCTCAAGATCCTTCAAAAGCTAAAAAGTATTATTCTGACGAAGAATATATTGAAAAAACCTTATTGTATACTGGTGCTTTCAAACCAAATAAAAATGACACTGTTCTTTATGTAAATAGAAATTTTATTGATGATGACCCTTTGACGACAGATGATATCGATACAATTAAAAAATCAACAACAGCGCCTTCAATTAAGATTCCGCTCGATACAACTTTCTTCAGAAATAATTTTATTGATCAACAAAATTCAGGAGCTTTTGATTCTTTTGAAAACTTTATAGAATACTTCAGGGGTATTATTATTAAACCTGAAGGTACTGATGGTTCTCTAATGACAATGGCACTTACCGATGCTGCTATCACTATTTATTATACAAATACAATTTTAACGGATGAAACAGATACTGATTTAAACGGAGATGGTGATACTAATGATGTTGACGTCCCTATAAGGACTAAGCGAAATAAGAATTTCACTTTATTTTCGACTAGGTCAGGCCAGTATGTTAGAGATTATTCAGGTGCAGAAATAAATGATTATTTAGTAAATCCTGATAAAATTAATGGTGAAGACAAATTGTTCGTTCAGGGAGCAGCCGGATCCATTTCTGTGTTAGAGTTATTCAAGGGGATTAATTTAGACGAAATAAGAGATCAAAATTGGCTTATTAATGAAGCAAATATTGTACTTTATATTGATAATGAAATGGCACAAAATACCTTACCGGAACAATTATATTTATACAAAGTAGATCAGAATTCGCAAATTTTGGATGTTTTTACTGAAACTCAGACTGGAAGTATAAATGGATTTTTGGTAAGAGATGAAGACAATAATCCAATAAAATATAAGTTTAGTATTACTGATTATATTTCTGAGGTTTTAAAGTATGAATCATTAGATAAAGCAAGATTAGGTATTAAAGTTTATCATACAACAGATTTACCTATTGCACTAGAAGATACAATTGTCAAGGATTTTAGTTGGAAAGCTAAAGGGGTAGTATTAAAAGGGAATAACAGGGATTTAACAGATAATGAAAAACTAAAATTAGAAATATTCTATACAGTTATTAACGAGTAAACATAACAATTGCTATGTGTGGTATTACAGGTTATATAGGTTACAGAGAAGCTTATCCAATAATTATCAATGGTTTGCAACGTCTTGAATACAGAGGATATGATAGTGCTGGTGTGGTGCTATTTGATGGTGATGATATCAACCTCACTAAAACTAAGGGGAAAGTTAGTGATCTAATAGAAAAAGTCAAAATTGAAATATCTAAGGCTGGTAATTTGGGTATTGGTCATACGCGTTGGGCAACTCATGGTATTCCTAATGATATCAATTCTCATCCCCACACTTCTCAATCAGGTAATTTAGTAATTGTACATAATGGTATTATAGAAAATTATGATACTATTAAAAAAGAATTGATCAATAGAGGATATACTTTTCAAAGTGATACTGATACTGAAGTTTTGGTCAATTTAATAGAAGAAGTAAAAAAGCAAAATAACGTAAAATTAGGTCAGGCTGTTCAGATAGCTCTAAATCAAGTAGTAGGAGCTTATGCTATTGCTGTTTTTGACAAGACCAAACCCGATGAAATAGTTGTAGCCCGTTTGGGTAGCCCTATTGCTATTGGTATCGAAAAAGATAATAAAGAATTTTTTATTGCCTCTGATGCATCACCATTTATTGAGTATACTAAGAATGCTATTTATTTGGAAGATGAGGAAATGGCAATCATACGTTTAGGTAGGGAGATTAAAATTAGAAAAATAAATGATGATTCATTGGTTGATGTAGATGTTCAAGAGCTGCAAATGAATCTTGAGCAGATAGAAAAAGGGGGCTATGAACATTTCATGTTAAAAGAAATCTATGAGCAACCTCAAGCGATTACAGATACTTTTAGAGGAAGACTTTTAGCTAAAGAGGGCATTGTTAAAATTTCGGGGCTTGAAAATAACATGAAAAAATTCCTGAATGCCGAACGTATTATTATTGTAGCTTGTGGAACTTCTTGGCATGCTGGTTTAGTAGCAGAATACACTTTTGAAGATTTTGCACGAATTCCAGTTGAAGTAGAATATGCATCAGAATTTAGATATAGAAACCCAGTTTTAACTGAAAAAGATGTAGTTATAGCTATTTCTCAATCAGGAGAAACAGCTGATACATTAGCGGCTATTAAGTTGGCTAAATCAAGAGGTGCTTTTGTATTTGGAGTTTGCAATGTTGTAGGGTCTTCTATTACAAGAGAAAATGATTCAGGGGCATACACACACGCAGGTCCTGAAATAGGAGTTGCTTCAACTAAAGCCTTTACAACTCAGATAACGATACTGACCCTTATGGCCTTACGATTAGCAAGAGCAAAAGGAACCATGACAAGTTTTGATTATCGACTGCATCTACAAGAAATGGAATTGATTCCCCAGAAAGTAGAGCAAGTATTAAAAATTGATGAAAAAGTTAAAGAAATTGCTAAAAAATATCTATTATCAACTAATTGTTTATACTTAGGTAGAGGGTACAATTTTCCTGTGGCATTGGAAGGAGCCTTAAAATTAAAAGAGATTTCTTATATACATGCAGAGGGGTATCCTGCAGCTGAGATGAAACATGGACCAATTGCTTTAATTGATGATAGAATGCCGGTCATTGTAATTGCTACAAATAAAGGTCATTATGAAAAAGTACTAAGTAATATTCAGGAGATCAAATCAAGAAGCGGAAAAATTATTGCAATAGTTACCGAAGGAGATGTTACTGTTAAAGAAATTGCCGATTACGTAATTGAAGTTCCTGAAACGCAAGAGGCACTTACACCCTTATTAACAACCATTCCGTTACAATTATTGGCTTACCATATTGCTGTAATGAGAGGTTG
>CAZJCZ010000108.1:0-7236 GCA_964544575.1 uncultured Flavobacteriaceae bacterium
AAAACAAAGTATACTGACTACAAAATTATATCTTATAAAAATGACTCCACATACATAGACACTACTCTTAGTATGCAAAAAGACTATTTATTCAATTATTTACGTCGAGATAATTTTGAACTATTACCTTTTCATAACCAAGGACAAACATTCAATCAATTAGGGTATAATTTTTCTGAAGTTTCTCTTTATCCGAATATGGGAGCCAGGGCCAAACATCATAACTATTATGAAATTGAAGACATCAATTATTTCCAAGTAGCAACACCCACATCAGTGCTGTTTTACAGAAACGGACTTGAACAAGGTCAAGTGCTAGACGCTACATTTACCTTTAACACTTCAAAACGCCATAATTTTTCAATTGCTTATAAAGGTTTACGTTCTCTGGGAAAATATAGAGAGTCGTTAAGTAGTCATGGGAATATGCGAATAGCATATAGTTATTTAACAAAAAATAACGCCTATGACTTAAAAGGACATATTGTGGCACAAGACCTAACCAATAATGAAAACGGTGGTCTAACGGCAACATCGATCTCGAATTTTGAAAATGAAGATCCTAATTTTACCGATAGGGGCCGACTTGAAACTAATTTTTCCAATGCTTCAAATTTATTAAGAGGTAATAGATATTATATAGAACAAGGCTATAAAATTTGGCAACGTAAAGACTCTCTAAACAACACAAAAAGTTTTTTGAAAGTAGGGCATATTTTAAATTATGAGCTCAAACATTACAATTATAATCAAAATTCTGCTAATTCAATATTGGGGGATGCATTTACATCACAAATTGAAGATAAACTAACCTATACTGTTATTGACAATCAGGCTTTTATAGCGTTGAAATCACCAATAGTTTTAGGGGAGCTTAAATTCAAAGCAAACTATTTTGACTACAACTATGCATTTAAAAGTGTAACAATTATTAATGAACAAACAATTCCATCAAGTTTAAGTGGAAACATAATGTCAGTTGGTGGTGAATGGAATACCAATTTAAAATCATTCAACATCAACGCTGAAGCATCTAGTATTGTTACTGGGAATTTGACTGGAAATTATCTAAAAGCTTCAGCCGAATATAAACAAGACAGCTTGTTTATATTTAAAGGCACTGTTTTGACCAACAGCAAATCACCAAATCTTAATTTTTTATTAAATCAAAGTGATTATATCAATTATAATTGGTTTAATAATTTAAAAAATGAACGAACTAGAAGTCTGTTATTTGATTTTACTTCTCAAAAATTAATAAATGCCTCGGCGCAAATTACTCAAATAGATAATTATACATATTTTAGCGATACGACTGCTCTAACACAACCATTCCCTACACAGGCCGAAAAAACGATTAATTATCTAAAACTTAAAGTATCAAAGGAGTTCAAAGTTGGTAAATTTGCACTTGATAATACGGTAATGTATCAAAAGGTTGCCCAAGGCAGTTCAGTATTTAGAGTTCCGGAACTTGTGACCAGAAATACATTCTACTTTTCTGACTATTTCTTTAAAGGAGACCCAATTTATATTCAGACCGGGGTTACTTTTAAATATTTTACAGAGTTCTATGCAAATAGTTACAATCCGTTGTTATCAGAATTTACATTACAAAATGAACAAAAAATAGGTGGATATCCTGTATTTGACTTTTTTATTAATGCACAAATTCAACGGACGAGAATATATTTAAAAGCCGAACATTTTAATTCAAATTTTACAGCTCCTAATTATTATTCAGCTCCTAATTATCCTTATCGGGATTTTGTAGTTCGCTTTGGATTGGTTTGGAATTTCTTTATTTAGATAGAAATTATGCAACAAGAATTTCAAATTCAAGTGAATCCAGAAGTCGCCCATGATCAAGAACTGCTTAAGCGATTTTTAGTGAAACAAAATAAGCTTAAACTTAACGAAATTAAGCATGTCGAAATTTTAAAAAGATCAATTGATGCAAGGCAAAAAACGGTAAAAATCAATTTAAAAATAAAGGTTTATATACAAGAAGATTTTACTGAAAAACTCGTTGAATTACCGTATTACACCGATGTAAGTAATGCGAAGGAGGTAATTATCATAGGTGCGGGTCCGGCCGGACTTTTTGCGGCCTTAAAGTTAATTGAAAAAGGACTTAAACCTATTATTTTAGAAAGAGGCAAAAATGTAAAGGAAAGAAGAAGAGATTTAGCCGCTATTACAAAATTTCATATAGTTGATGAAGATTCTAATTATTGTTTCGGTGAAGGTGGAGCGGGAACTTATTCTGACGGAAAGCTATATACCCGCTCAAAAAAGAGAGGTGATGTTGACCGGATCTTAAATTTACTGATAGCCCATGGTGCTTCTAAAAACATATCAGTTGACGCACACCCTCATATTGGGACTAATAAACTACCTAAGATCATTCAATCATTCCGCCAAACAATTTTAAATTACGGAGGGGAAGTGAAATTCAATACACGTGTCACAGATATCATCCTAAAAAATTATGCGGTAACAGGTGTTCAAACTCAAAATGGTGATATAATAAATGCTAGTAAAATAATTTTGGCAACAGGCCATTCAGCCCGCGATATTTATGAACTACTGTTTCAAAAGGGTATTAAAATCGAAGCTAAACCATTTGCTTTAGGAGTTAGAGTTGAGCATTCACAACAATTAATTGATTCTATACAATACAATTGTGAGGTTAGAAATGAATATTTACCACCAGCTCCGTATAGTATTGTAAAACAAGTCAATAACCGAGGGGTTTATTCGTTTTGTATGTGTCCTGGAGGTGTTATTGCCCCATGTGCCACAGCACCTGGTGAAGTAGTTACCAATGGGTGGTCTCCCTCAAAAAGAGATCAGCCAACTTCTAATTCTGGAATTGTAGTAGAATTAAAATTAGAAGATTTTAAGCCCTATGCTGATAAAGGGCCTCTGGCCGGTGTTGAATTTCAAAAACAAATTGAACAAAAGGCTTGGCATTTAGCCGGAGAAACACAAAAGGTTCCAGCACAACGTTTGGTAGATTTCACCAACCGAAAATTATCAAACAGCATTCCTAAAACTTCATATATTCCAGGGACAACTTCTGTGGAACTGAGCACTCTCTTACCCAAATTCATTTATCAAACTTTACAAGAGGGTTTTAAACAATTTGGAAAATCAATGAAAGGATATTTAACCAATGAAGCCGTAGTTCATGCTCCTGAATCTAGAACTTCTTCACCTGTAAGGATTCCAAGAGATCATATAACTTTGGAGCATGTACAAGTTAAAGGGTTATATCCTTGCGGAGAGGGCGCGGGTTATGCCGGAGGAATTATCTCTGCAGCCATAGATGGTGAAAAATGTGCTGAGCAGATTAGTCTGATTTGCAAATAATATTCTAATCCTTAATCACCTAATGATTACCTTCCCAACAACATAAAACCCAAATACTATTTCTTTACTAACCTACGTATCTTGATATTAAAATAAGCAAAAATCAAAGTCATTATTGGGCTTATTAAATTAAAAAAAGCGTACCAAACATATTCAACTGTTCCAACACCTAAGGTTTTTGATTGGTAGGCCCCGCCTGTATTCCATGGAAATAATATGGAGGTTACCGTACCTGAATCCTCTAAGGTCCTGCTTAAATTTTCTGGCGCCAGTCCTTTATCCTGAAAGGCTTTTTGATACATTTTCCCAGGAACAACTATCGCTAAATATTGGTCAGAAGCGGTTCCGTTAAAGAAAATACAAGTAGCTGTGGTACTCGCAAACAATCCAAAAGTAGAATTAGCAACACTCAATAAAGTATCGCTGATTTTTTGTAATGCCCCAATTTCCTGCATAATTCCGCCAAAAAACATTGCACATAAAATCAACCAAATAGTAGAGAGCATACCGCTCATACCACCAGCAGAGAATAATTTGTTTTCGTCTAAAATTTCATTCCCTGAAGGAATGTAAACACTGTCTACCATTGCATTAATAACTCCTCTATAAGCCGAATTAAAATCCAGCGTATCGCTTTCTGTAATTTGCATAATAATTTCCGGCTGAAAAATAACTGCCAAAACACCTGCCAGGACTGTTCCTATAAAAAGAGCTGTAAGTGGTTTAGCTTTCTTAATGATCATGACAATTACTAAAACTGGCACAATAAAAAGTATAGGCGTAATATTAAATGTATTTTGAATGCTGTCTAACAAAGCTGAAGTATCCTGCAGTTCAGTGCCTGTATGGTTGAATCCTAAAAATAGAAAAATGATCAACGTGATAGTAATAGAAGGAACTGTAGTGTAAGTCATATATTTTACATGTGTAAAAACATCAGTTCCAGCCATAGCGGGAGCCAAATTTGTTGTGTCAGATAGCGGTGACATCTTATCTCCGAAATATGCTCCGGAAAGCACTGCCCCTGCAATCATCCCCATAGGTAATCCAAGAGCTTTACCAATTCCCATAAGAGCAATACCTATGGTAGCAGTAGTTGTCCATGAACTTCCTGTTGCTAGGGATATAATAGATGAAATAATTAAAGCTGCAGCTAAGAAAAAGGTCGGGTTTAATATTTTTAATCCATAATAGATCATTGTTGGGATAATACCGCTTATCAGCCACGTGCCTGCTAAAGCACCTACCATTAATAAAATAAATATTGCAGAACCTGTAGATTTAACATTGTCGTTAACAGCTTCTAACATTTCTTGGTAAGAAATTTTATGTTTAAACCCGATCAAAGCAGCAATAACACCGGCAAAAATTAAAGCGAATTGATTTGGGCCCCCTGTAGCATTATCATTATAAATATATACATTGTATCCCAATAAAATGATAAGAACAATTATGGGTACTAAGGATTGAAATAGAGTAATTTTTGTCGATCTAACAGTCATAGATGATAAATTGTAGTGTAATGATACAAAAAATAAGAAAGAACGTAATAATTGCTTGACCAACTTTGTAATTAAATAATCATTTAACGTACTATTAAAATGGGTGATTATAAAATACCTATATTAACCATAACTTAAACTATTTTAATCATGAAGAAATCTATTATTTATTTTATGCTTGGTGCATTGATTGTGAGCACCATTGCTTTCATTAAAGTTGACAATAAGTCAACAAAAATTAATGCTGCTGAATCTTACCTCATAGCATTGAACGGAGTTAAAGCCTATACTTTAGAAATTGCTGAAGCAATGCCAGCAGACAAATATAACTTCAGACCCCACGATTCTGTAAGAAGTTTTGGAGAACAAATGGCACATATAGGGATGTCATCTAAATTTTTAATGGGAATGTTCATCAAAGGTGAACCAATGCCAACTGACCCTGAAGTTTTTGCCAACATAGGTAAAATGGAAAAAGAAATGGGTATTTCAAAGGAAGCATGCATAAAGGCACTTACGGAAGCTTTTGATAGCATTATCGCTATGCATGAAGGTATGGATGCGGAAAGTTTAAAAGAAACTTTTGTAATCCCATTTGATCCTAGTAAACCTGAGTTTACCAAGGAAAAAGGTTTTCAATTTATTAATGAACATATCGCACACCATCGCGGTCAAGCTTTGGTTTCTTTAAGAATGCAAGGCATTAAGGCACCTGCCTACAGATTGTACTAAAAATAAAAAAACTCCTCGAAATGAGGAGTTTTTTTCTTACACTCTATAGTTGTCCGCTTTCCAGTTTTTAATAGCTTTTTTGATTTCTTTTTCTGATAGGTTTTCATCTACTGCTTTTTTTGCCAATTCAGGAAATTCTTCATCAGAAGCAAAACGCAAGCCAATAATTTGACGGACCGTTAATTTACTATCTAAAGATTTACCGGTTAGCAAATAATGTCGAAAATTCTCTTCAGCTTTTATAGCTCTGTCTTGTGCCTTTAGCGAAAACACTCTGGCGTAGAAAGCGGTCAACATTAGTAATATTGCTCCAAAAACAATGAGTGTAGCATTGTATAAATTAGAACCTGATGATTTCACCAAATTTACAACAGAACCAATTAGTAAAACTAATGTTCCTAATAAGGTAAAAAAATGAAAAAGTGGTACGAAACGACCGTGGTTAGAATAATTTTGTGTTTTCATAAATTAGGTTTTAGAATATAAATATATGAATTAAAATGTTAGTCAAGATCTTCATACAATACCACTTCAATTAGACCTTTATAAAAATTTTCTTTTTATAAAGAAAATAACCGAGCAACAAATAAAAGCTTATAGTTACTAAGGCATATAATAAAGAAGATAATTTCTCATCTAAAAATGAAAATGTGAAAAAAGTATTATAAAGCCATGAATGAACATTACTGTTTTCTCCTACTTTCGTTAAATAGAATGTTTTGGCAATAAAACCTGATAAGAAGAAAATCGTTATGGCATTCATTCCAACATACTTAAAAATAGTCCCAAACTTGATGGATTTCACATCTGTTAAATAATAGACCCCAGCTAAAATAACCGTTGCCCATCCTGAAGTTACCAATACAAAACTACTACTCCAAATAGCTTTGTTCAGCGGAAACCATATACTCCATAGGTAACCTATTAAAAGCAACGACATTCCTGTAATTAACAATAATGATACTTTTCTCTTATCCGTTAAGCCTAGTATTTTTCCTATTAAAATTCCTGATAAACAGGTAGCTATTGCCGGCAAAGTACTTAATAATCCTTCCGGGTCATAATCTGCTTTCCACATATGATTGCCCAAAATTTTAAGATCTAAGTAATTTGCCCAATTATTGGGTGCCCTATCAAATGTTGGGAGAGATCCATTTGGAAGCGACACAAATCCTAAAAACAACCAATATGAAACAAGAATTGTAGTCGCCATAACTAACAATGATTTCCATTTAAAATTGAGAAATAGCGTTGCTGAAATAAAAAAAACAACCCCTATCCTTTGCAATACTCCGGGAAATCGTAAACTTTCAAAACTTTTATAAAATGGAAAGTATGGTAAAAACCAACCTAAGAACAACCCTAGCCCAATGAGCTTAAAAGTTCTAATAATAATTTTTTGATAAGTGCTTCTACTATTTGGCTTGTTTTTATATGCAAATGAAATAGAGATACCAACAATAAATAGAAAAAATGGAAATATTAGATCGGTTGGAGTCAATCCATGCCATTCTGCATGTAATAATGGAGGATACACATGGCTCCAACTACCCGGATTATTAACCATGATCATGGCAACAATGGTTAATCCGCGTAAAATGTCAACAGATTCAATTCTGTTTGTCAT
>CAZJCZ010000109.1:0-4643 GCA_964544575.1 uncultured Flavobacteriaceae bacterium
ACTCCTATCATGAGGGTTCTTAAATTAGAAAGATTAGGATTCCCTTTAACTCTAATTTTAGATGTCGGGGTTGATGCTAAGCTAGGATAAAGTTCATTTATGGGAGCCGCATTGTTTAATCTTTCCAGTTTCAAATTCCCTAATTCTTTTAATTGAGCATCTAAATTATTTTTCCAAATGCTATCAGCAGATGTTTCACTAAAATCGGTTATTCTTAAAGGAATTTCTAATTGATAGAAGTTATCACTAATATCACTCCCCAATCTAACTACAGCTGTTAAATCATTATGATCAATACTCGTAGGTTGTGTAGGAATATTTGCTGCATGGATAAACATTTTTAAAGTGTTAAACATGCGCATATCAAAACTAGTATTTTTGAAAACAATTCTGGTTTGATCTTTTGGTAAGTCATTTACTCTAATTAATAACGATTGTTCGTTTTGTTGAAGTATAGTTGTTTGACTTTGCAACTGTTCTCTTTCAAGGCCCGGAGGTAATCTATATGGGATAGGTTCTTTTCGTTCGTTTTCTTCAATATTAACAACACCAACTTCGAAGTTTCTATTTTCAGATTCGCTTAACTTAATAGGTACACTAAAGGGATCGCTGTCATCAATCGTTGTTGTATATCTTCTCCAATCACCTCTTACCAATTCTAATTCTCCAAAACGCAACACTACAGGTATTTTAAATTTAGTTAAAAACATACGCATAAAGCGTACTGAATTAAAGTCTGATATTCCATTTATGACTTCGTCAGGTGTATTGATGGGAATTCTGAATTGATACCAGGTAGTTTCTTGAGTACTGCCATTGGGTAGGTTAACAGTAACGATTTTTCTATCAACAATGTAATTAGGGTTACCAGGAGTGGCCGGCCTGTCTGGATTCAGATCTGTTGGGTTTAACGTTACTTTATATTGATAATAACTTTCTACATCACTCATGGTTTGATCCTTATTGATATCTTCAATATCAGGAAACGAAGTAGATGCAGTTGGAAATGACTCTAATGAATTATTTATTGTAGGTGAATTGCCCTCTGTTCTATTATAATTTTGATACCGCGTTAGTATGGATGCATTAGCAGCATCCAAGGCACTTCCTCTAAAATAGTTATAATTATCATTAGCGGGATCAGCACCAAAAAGAGAACCAAATCTTTGTTCTTCTTCTAAATCTGCTAATCCATCAAGACCTAAATCTTGGTTTGGTCTTTCATCATCTTCTTCGGTAAATGCATAAATCAAAGATTGACTGATTGGTATATCAGACCAATCTGTAACGTCAATGTTGGCTCCGATATTTGGCTTTTCTATTTTATTACCATCGGGAGGTAATCCATTTTCAAACATTCGTCTATCATCATTTAAAATATCTTCAGAAATATTACCTAAATTAAAGTATAATTCACCTCCGAAATCGGCCGGATTAATAATTTGAGGTCCACCTTCTGTTGGGTCAATAGAATAATTTTGATAAGGATCCATTAACCAAAATTGAATATATTCTACATTTGCTTGAACAAAATCTGTAGTATTTAATGAGCGCATAATACCGGCCCAACGGTCTTGTGGATCAGTAAATTTATTTGTATTTGTGTCGAAATTATCGGTATCAAAATTATAAGTACCTCTTTCTTGAGGATAATAGGCAAAATCAAAAGTATTTACAATGTCTGACTGTATGTTGTCTAGATCTATTTCAGGAAATAATTCTTGAAAACTAATTCTACGTACTTCATCTCTTGAAAGTTCATTATCGTCAATATTTGTAGGCTTTAAGGAAGTGCCATAAAATAACCTATCGATAGTATACCAGGCTAATTTTGATCTTTTTTTTCCAAATCGTAAATTTCCATCTACATCGCTAGGGTCTCCAACAAATTGCTGTAAATCAATCAATTGTTGTTCTTGAGGCACACTTGCCAAAAACCATTGTCTAGGTGAACTAATATCCAGTGGTATTTGAGAGCCTTCAAAATCATCAATGTAAGACGCCACTTCTCCAACGATACCACCGTTTTTATTTTTTGAAGCACCAGGCAATAGATAAGCAGCTTCAGCTCTAATCGAAAAGTTTGAAGCAACATCAGTATCTATATTTGGCAATTTGTTAACCCATTTTGTAAATTTCGGAACTTCAGTCTGGTAATTTAAATTCAAGCCTACAATAGTATTATTTACAGATTCAGCACCAAATTGCATTTTTCCGAAAGGTTTTTCTCTCAGACTTAACAGGGTACCTCCAATAGCAAAATTATCTGAGAAAACATGTTGAATATCAAAACCCATAAATCGACGTTGTTGCTGACTAAAACCATTATTATTTTCTACAGATACATTGATCGGCGCATTAGAAGCTATAAGATTAGGATTAATGATTTGCACCGTGCCTATTTGATAATCAACTACGTAATCAGAACCTTCCAATAATTCTCTACCTCCGGAGGTTACCGTTACCGATCCTCGAGGTACATTAAATGCTCCTAAAGGGATACCACCTCTTGACTCTGATTTATAGTAACCTTTAAGGAAATATTTGTCCTTACTTTGAAACTCATTTTTGGCAGTAGCTTTTGTCTTTGTATACAATTCATTAAAAATAAATTGATCATCGCTATTGTCTAAAATATCATCAAGAGTGCTACCAAACGGTTCTATAGTAGGAAATATTACATAACCATTTTGAGAATCGATAGTGATGCCTTCTACATAATCGAAATAGCCATCTCCTTCAGGAATATCATTATTTGATTGGTCTAATCGATCTAAATTCAATAAATTTAAAAGTGTTTTATTTGCTATACCATTGGTCTGCGCATTTTGTAAAATGTTGAGAGGAACACCCGCGGCGTCATCTTGATACAATACCTCTAACCTGAATCCATCAGGCTGTAATTGATACGCGCCTAGAGGGTAAACATTTTTCATCATTAAATCCCATAGTGGAATGTTAGTGTTTACGATTTCACTACGTAATAATTTTACAACTAGATTTTTTGGAGCGGTAATTCCATCACTAGATAATTCACCAACTCTAAAAACATTATCCCCGGTTACATTACTATCTGTATATTCATAGGCCACGGCTAATATATCACTCTCAGCTAATCTCCTGTTTAAAGTAATATATCCCAATTGAGCATTTAACGTAAAATCTATACCTAAAGTCAATTTCCTTGCGTTTTCTAATACTGAATAATCAGTTCCTTGAGCGTACGCAGCCAATGTAGAGCTTAGGGTGGAAATTTCTCTTATACCATTTGTAGGCGTAAGAAAATCATTTAGATCATTGGCGCCGTTTCTGGGATCTACACCACCATTTGAGTTGACCAAAATTGAACGAATATTTGTAGGATCTCCCTCACCTAAATCAGCTAAAGCTACAATATTGCGAACGTCTTGAGTTGTGTTATTTCTATTAGTTGCCCAAATTTCAATTTGAGTAATATACTTAGAGCTGTTAATTAAAGGAAACTTATCTAATGAATTATTAAAATCATCTCTAAAGCGTTGTGATAAAAAAAAGTGACGATTATCATCGTAATCACTTGCTCTTAAATCAAATTCTGTTATTGTAGCGCCACCTTCTGCTGCAACTGATCGTGTTTGTGATCTTTGATCTGCAAACACACCGGTAACCGTAGTTTTGCCAAATTGTAATTGTGTTTTTACCCCAAATAAATTTTGTGCACCTGATATTAAGGAACTTTGTATTGGCATATTTACGTTACCCACTTCGATTTTTCGAATAATGTCGTCCTCAGTTGGGGTGTATTCTAACTTAATTTGATTTTGAAAATTGAAGGTTGACTGAGTATCAAAATTGGCATTAACACGAAGCCGATTACCTACTTTAGCGTTTAAGCTTGCGCTGATTTCCTGATCAAAATCAAAAGTAGTGCTTTGCCTATTACGCTCTGAAAGTTGTGGGTTTTCAACTTTTTGAAATAGAACTCCCATTTTTACTAAAACTGAACCTTGAGGGTTCACTTCAATGTTATTTCCGCCAAAAATATTTTCAAAAAAACTTGAATTCACATAATATTTAGGTAACAAGTTTTTTTGAGCCAACTCGCTATTTTTTTTCATACCACCTACGGCACTTAGTTTTTCTTTAAAATAGTCTAACATATCGCGCTTTAAACGATACTCTTCATATTCTTTTTGAGACATATAAAACGGATGTTTTATATAAAAATCACCAACTTTTTCAACAAATATATATTGACCTGTTATGTCGTCATAAATAACCTCAAAATTGGAGATATCGCTTAAAAATAAACTGTTTTGTTGATGACTCTTAAAAGTGTAGGGTAATTTTGAAGTTGAGTCTTTTTTGATCGTGTCAGCCTGTTTGGTAACAACCTCAGACAAAATGGATTTGGTGCTATCTTTTTTTTGTTGAGTTGGAGGTAATATTTGAGCACTTAATGTTACAAATGCAAAAAAAAGAGAAAATAGAAATATATAATATGTTCTTAATGCTCTATTTTTCAAGTTTTACAAGTTTTTAAGGGCTCTTTTAATAATATTTTCAAGGGTAGTGTCAGGGGATTCTTGAATTATTTTATGTACCAATTTTTCTACTTGTTTCCGTGAAAACCCAAGTACTTCTAAAGCAGATAACGCTTCATC
>CAZJCZ010000109.1:4743-7223 GCA_964544575.1 uncultured Flavobacteriaceae bacterium
GCATCATATAATTCTTTCATCATTTTATAGGTAATGTTAGCAGAATCTAAATTAGGAAAAATTAAAACATTCACTTTTTTATTGACCAGTTTAGAAAATGGAAATTCCTTCTTCAGTAATTCTGGATTTAGAGCAAAATCTGCCTGAAGTTCTCCATCTACATTTACATTCGGTAAATATCGATGAATATACTCTATAGCTTGTGCTATTTTTGATGGATTTTCCGCTTTTGAACCTCCAAAATTAGAATAAGAAAGGATAGCAATATTGGGTTTGATATTAAACATTTTTGCTAATGATGCAACCATTTGTGTTATTTTCGCAAGATCTTTAGCGTCAGGATCTACATTAATTGTAGTATCCGCTAAAAACATAGGTCCTCGTTTAGTGAGCATCAAGTTAGTAGCAGCTATTCTGGTAACTCCTTTAGCAAGACCAATCAATTCTAGAATGGGTTTAACTACAGTTGAATAGTTTCTAGTTTGACCTGTAATTAATGCATCAGCTTCACCTTCATTTACCATCATTGCAGCAAAATAATTACGTTCACGCATCCATTTTTGAGCGGCTAACAGTTTGATGCCTTTTCGTTGACGGGCTTGCCAATATTTTTCAGCAAACCGGTGCCGTCTTTCTTTTTCTTCAGGTGTTTTTGGGTCAATAATTGGCACTTCAGCAGTAAAACCAATTTCTTCTTTTAATTCTAATATAATTTCTTTGTCACCTAATAATATTGGATGACCTATTTTTTCATCATGAACTATATGCGCAGCTTTTAACACATCTAAATGGTCTGCTTCTGCAAATACAATTTTTTTAGGATTATTCTTGGCCCTATCATGTAATAATCGAACAATTTTACTTCCAGCTCCCAGACGCTCCATTAATTCAGTTCTATATTTTTCCCAATCTAATATTGGTTCTTTGGCTACACCGCTATCCATCGCTGCTTTTGCTACGGCAGGAGGAATTTCATAAATTAAACGTGGGTCAAATGGTTTTGGAATTATATAATCTTTACCGAACGTAAGGTTCACTTGATGATAAACAATATTCACTTGTTCAGGCACTGAAGTTTTGGCTAAATCAGCAAGTGCATGTACCGCAGCCATTTTCATTTCTTCATTAATTTTGGTAGCACGTACATCAAGTGCTCCACGAAAAATAAATGGAAATCCGAGGACATTATTTACTTGATTTGGATGATCAGATCTTCCAGTAGCCATTATAATATCTTTTCTTGCTTGAACTGCTTTATCATAAGTAATTTCAGGATCAGGATTAGCCATTGCAAAAACAATTGGATTTTTAGCCATTGATTTTATCATTTTTTCACTCACGATATTTCCTTTTGACAATCCTATAAAAACATCCGCATTTTCCATAGCCTCTTCCAAGGTGTCCATTTCTTTTGTTGTGGCAAATTCAGCTTTCTGAGGTGTCAAATTCTTTCTTTCTTTTTTAATAACACCTTTGCTGTCAAGCATAACAATATTTTTTTTCTGCGCCCCAAGTTTTACGTATAATCGAGAGCAAGAAATTGCAGCAGCACCGGCCCCGCTAACCACTATTTGAACCTTTGAAATATCTTTTTTGGCAACTTCACAGGCATTTTTTAGAGCAGCAGCAGAAATTATAGCCGTACCATGCTGGTCGTCATGCATAACTGGGATATCTAATTCCTCTTTTAATCTACGCTCAATTTCAAAGGCCTCAGGAGCCTTGATATCTTCTAAATTAATACCTCCAAATGTAGGTGCAATGGCTTTAACTGTTTCAACAAATTTATCTACATCAGTGGTGTCAACTTCTATATCAAAAACATCAATATCAGCAAAAATTTTAAAAAGGAGACCTTTACCTTCCATTACAGGTTTCGAAGCTAATGGGCCAATATTTCCTAATCCTAAAACAGCCGTTCCATTCGAAATTACTGCTACTAAATTACCTTTTGCGGTATATTTGTAAACGTCGTTTTGGTTTTTAGCAATTTCTAAGCAAGGTTCAGCTACACCGGGCGAATAAGCCAATGATAATTCACGTTGTGTGGCATGTTTTTTTGTCGGAACAACTGCTATTTTACCGGGAGTGGGGTATGAATGATACTTTAATGCATCAGAGATTTTTTTACGATTACTCATAATAATAATTTAATTTTGAAAGAATAATTAAGGTTAGAAAGCACAAATTTAGGGGGTTTACTATTAATGACATCACTATTTTTTACTATTCTTTTAAAAATTGTATGTTGCGTTTCAGGCCAGAAAATTTAGTGCGCTTTACAGCAGATTTTTTAAATATTTTTTGAAAAACTTCTTCTGTAATTTCTTCCCAATCTGTTTGGGTCATTGATAATAATTCTGGATTTGGATTGAAAAGCGGTTCATTATGTGCCTTTGAAAATCTATTCCAAGGACAAACATCTTGACAAATATCACAGCCAAACATCCAATTTTCAAATTGTCCTTTTACTGATAAAG
>CAZJCZ010000110.1:0-4060 GCA_964544575.1 uncultured Flavobacteriaceae bacterium
ACCAATTTAATTTAGTATTTTTGTTTGGTATGAAATATTTTGCCTTTGTTGTTGTTTTATTTCAATTATTTTTTGTTCAGGCACAAGAATTTAAAACTGTGTTTTTTAAAGATTATTCTATAAATGCCGATAAATTCATTGGTGTAGACGATTTTGAAAATAGTTATTATATTAACCATAACAACTTATACAAAAAAACAGCACAAACTATATATTCATATGCTAACTCACAACTAGGAGAAATAACTTCTGTCGATATAACAAATCCTTTAAAGGTTCTGGTTTTTTATCGAGATTTTAATACAGTTCTTTTGTTGGATAATAGACTAAATGAACTAACAACCCGTATTAATTTTACAACTGAATCTTTTTCTAAAAATATAACATTTACAAGTATTTCTTCTAATAATAATTTATGGTTATATAGTTTAGATGACCATATATTACAACTCTGGAATCATCAGACCAGAAAAATACAATTTACTTCTCAACCATTAAATTTATTTATTGATGACTTTAAACCTATAAGGCAATTTAGTACGTATAAAAGTTGTTGGTTGGTTGGCGAAAGAAACATTTTAAAATTTAATGAATATGGTACTTTTATAGAAAGTTATGAAATTAATAATGGTGATTTAAAGGCTTTTGATGAAGGTTATATTGTTTTAGAAGATAATAAATTATTTTATCAGGGTCCTTTAAGAGAACTGACTCAAATAGATTTAAACCCACCAGTAAATATTAAAAGTTTTTATGTAAATACAAATCATATTTATATTTTTGATGGATCTAAAATTTTTGTCTTTAAAATCATGAAAATTTGAGTAACTTTAAAATCTTAAATAAAATCTAAAACCAAAAGAATGCACGTTGCTATTGCCGGAAATATTGGCGCAGGAAAAACTACTTTAACCAAATTATTAGCTAAACATTATAAATGGACAGCACATTTTGAATCAGTTGACGAAAATCCTTATCTAGATGATTTTTATGCCGAAATGGAAAGATGGTCTTTTAACCTTCAAATCTTTTTCTTAAATAGTAGATTTCGTCAAATATTGGAAATTCATGAAAGCGGTAAAAATATAATACAAGATAGAACTATCTATGAAGATGCCCATATCTTCGCTCCCAATTTACATGCAATGGGCTTGATGACTAACCGTGATTTTAGTAATTATTCCTCATTATTTGATCTGATGGAAAATTTAGTTTCCCCACCAGATTTACTAATATACTTAAGAGCGAATATTCAAACATTAGTTGGACAAATTCATAATCGTGGACGTGATTATGAAAACACTATTAGTATTGATTATTTGAGTCGTTTAAATGAACGATATGAGGCTTGGATTTCAACGTATACCAAAGGAAAATTATTAATTATAGATGTGGATAATTTAGATATTATTGAAAAACCTGAAGATTTAGGTTCTATAATTGACAGAATAGACGCACAAATTCACGGATTGTTTTAGTTAAATTTTTAGCTTCTCAAATTATTAGAACATATAAAAGGTAGCAACAAAAATAAATTTGTTGCTACCTTTTTTAAATCAAGTTTTTTAATCCTGAAATTGGTTTTGTATTTCTTTAGCCTAATTGCTTCTAATTCTCATTTTATAAAATGACCTATAAACGAAATACAAGGCTATAATTAAGAAACCAATACCAAAATATGTAGCCATTTCTCTAAATGAAGGAGAAATTGCTATTTCCATTGCTAATAATCCGAATAAAGTAGTGAATTTTATTATTGGGTTCAAAGCTACCGATGAAGTATCTTTAAAAGGATCGCCAACAGTATCACCAACTATAGAGGCCGCGTGTAATTCAGTTCCTTTTTCTTGCATATCTACTTCAATTACTTTTTTAGCATTGTCCCATGCTCCACCTGCATTTGCCATAAAAATAGCTTGATAAAGTCCGAAGAATGCTATTGATATAAGGTAGCTTATAAATAAGGAAACAGGGGCTGAAGCTATTAATCTTTCAGCCTCGCTCATGTCTGCCATTATTCCAGTTGGCGCAGAAAGGAAAGCGAATGCCAATGCAAAAGAGAAAACGGCAATAAAAATATTTAACATCCCTTTTTGTGCATATTGAGTACAAATTTTTACGACTTCTTTTGATTTTTCCACATCTGCCCTTTTTGGTGCATCTGGGTCAAGGTTAATATTTTCCTTAATATAGGCAACCGCCCGGCTTGCACCCGTGGTTACGGCTTGAATACTTGCTCCAGAGAACCAATAAATAACAGCTCCACCAAGTAAAAATCCGAAAATAGTATAAGGATTGAGTAAGTTCAATATTTGTTCAGGTTTGATGCCTAAGGAATGTTCAATTACTAAAATTAAAGCAAAAATCATGGTTGTAGCACCAACAACTGCCGTACCAATAAGAACAGGTTTTGCTGTTGCTTTAAAAGTATTTCCGGCACCGTCATTTGCTTCTAAATAATATTTTGATTTTTCAAAATCAGGTGTAAAACCAAAATCTCTTTCAATTTCCTTAGTAACAATATCCTTATTTTCTTCTATCAATGATAATTCATAAATGGACTGCGCATTATCAGTAACCGGACCATAACTATCAACAGCAATTGTTACCGGACCCATACCCAACATACCAAAAGCAACTAAACCAAAGGCAAAAATTGATGGGTAAATCATGATATCGCCTAAGCCATAATTTGAAGCGTAAAATGCAATAAACATCAACAAGAAAAATACCATTCCTTGCCAAAATGCACTAAAATTTCCAGCAACCAGTCCGGAAAGAATATTTAGAGAAGCGCCTCCCTCTTTTGAGGCCTCAACCACCTCTAATACATGAGTTGATTTAGGACTAGTAAATAACTTTGTGAATTCAGGAATAAGCGCTGCACCAAGAGTTCCAGCACTAATAATAACAGAAAGCGTAATCCATAAATTATTACCAAGATCACCAATTAAATAATAACTTGCAATAAAAGTAACAACCATTGATAGTATGGAAGTAAGCCACACAAGATTTGTTAATGGTTTTTCAAAATCTAAATCATCGACGTTACTATATTTAGCTTTTGTAATCGCATCGTTGATCCAATAAGAAACAATTGAAGTAATGATCATTAAGATACGCATTACAAAAATCCAAGTTAATAATTGTGTTTGTAAAGAAAGATCAGTAATAGCCAATAGAATAAACGATATTAAAGCAACACCCGTAACACCGTAGGTTTCAAAACCGTCAGCAGTAGGTCCAACAGAATCGCCTGCATTATCACCAACGCAATCAGCAATAGTACCTGGATTACGAGGGTCATCTTCACCAATTTTAAAAATTACTTTCATGAGATCTGAACCAATATCAGCAATTTTTGTAAAAATACCTCCTGCAATACGTAAAGCTGATGCACCTAAAGATTCTCCAATTGCAAAACCAATAAAACTTGCTCCTGCGTACTCACCCGGAACAAACATTAATATGATAAGCATCATAATTAATTCAAGAGAAATCAAAACTACACCAATACTCATTCCTGCATTAAGTGGAATGTTTGATAATTTAATCGGCTTTCTTTCTAGAGAGGCAAACGCCATACGAGAATTAGCAAGTGTATTCATTCTAATTCCAAACCAAGCTACCGCATAAGAACCTAATATTCCGAGGACTGTCCACCCAAGAATCATCAACACACCACCAACACCAAATAAATTTTCACCTGTTACAGGATCTTTTGATAAAAATCCAAAATAAAACGCCACAGCAGTTCCAATAAAAGCAAACAAAATAAGAATAAATTTTCCCTGCTGGATCAGGTAGGTTTTAGAAGTTTCATAAATAACTTGAGCAACATCTAACATCGATTTATGTGCTCTAATCTTTTTAACACGTACAAATTGATAAAAACCAAAAAAGAGGCCGGCTATTGTAATTAAAAAGCCCCAATAAAGTATATTTTGTTCTTTAATTGCATCAGGGATTACCAGATCTGCTTCACTTGCCAAAATTTTTGTAGGAAACATTAAGACGATTAAAATTGCGATAATTTTTTTCATTTGTGATATATATAAAG
>CAZJCZ010000110.1:4160-7214 GCA_964544575.1 uncultured Flavobacteriaceae bacterium
GCAATTAAATTATCCACTTCATCTCCTTCAAGTGTTTCAACTATAACCTCCTTTTTACCATTAATTTCTGTAGTAGTTATAACTGTTGCATTCTTTTCTCCATTTTCCTTTTTTACAAGGACTTTCATTTCTTTATTTTCTGATGAATTAACATTTTCATGTAATTCTATTTGAGCTCCTTTATTATAAGCTGAAACATCATCAATATTTAAGGCAATACTTGGTGCAATAACCAACGCCACGACAGACATCAATTTTAATAAGATATTTAATGAAGGTCCTGAAGTATCTTTAAACGGATCACCAACAGTATCACCAACAACTGAAGCTTTATGGGCATCAGTTCCTTTTCGACCTTGTTCTTCAATCATTTTTTTTGCATTGTCCCATGCTCCGCCTGCATTAGATTGAAATATTGCCATTAAAACACCCGTAGTAGTAACACCGGCTAACAAGCCTCCTAACATTTCTGCTCCACCAACAAATCCAACTAAAACGGGTACCAACAATGCTAACAAACCAGGTAAAACCATTTCTCTTATTGAGGCCTCCGTTGAAATTTCTACACATTTTTCATATTCAACATAACCTTCGGCTTCATCAAAAACCGCATGTTCTTCTTTAGAGAAATTTTCTTTGTTAGAATCATGTTTTCTCATAACTTCCAAGGCAGCATGTAATTGAGGAATATCCCTAAACTGACGACGCACTTCTTCAATCATGGACATTGCAGCTCTACCCACGGCTTTCATAGATAAGGCAGAAAAAACAAAAGGTAACATACCACCTATTAATAAGCCAGCCATAATTACCGGCCTTGAAACATCTATTGAGGTAACATTTGCCGTTTTCATAAAAGCAGAAAATAAAGCCAACGCAGTTAAGGCTGCTGAAGCAATCGCAAAACCTTTACCAATAGCAGCCGTAGTATTTCCAACAGCGTCTAGTTTATCAGTACGTTCACGAACTTCTTTAGGTAGTTCTGCCATTTCAGCAATTCCCCCAGCATTATCAGAAATTGGACCATAAGCATCGACGGCCAATTGAATTCCTGTATTTGCTAACATCCCTACAGCAGCAATTGCAATTCCGTACAATCCTGCAAAGTGATGTGATAAAACAATTGCAGTCGCAATTAATAAAATTGGAGTCATTGTTGACATCATACCAACACCTAATCCTGCAATTATATTAGTTGCAGAACCCGTTTCAGACTGTTTTACAATTGATTTTACAGGTATTGTTCCCGTTCCTGTGTAAAATTCGGTAACCTTTCCAACTAAGAAACCAGCAATTAATCCACAAAGAGTTGCATAAAACACACCCATTGCGGTATATTTCATACCATCAACAACCCACTCATCAGGTAAAAGGCCAAAAGAATTTATAATAAAATAGGAAGCCACGATCATTAAAAACCCCGATCCAAATTCTCCTAAATTTAAAGCTTTATGCGGACTTCCTCCATTTTTTACTTTTACAAAAAAGGTCCCTATAATAGACATTACAATACCAATTGCCGCTAAAACCAATGGCAAATAAACGGCTCCTAATCCGCCAAATTCAGGCGTGATAATAAAGGCTCCCAATACCATAGTACCAATAATAGAGCCTACAAATGATTCGAATAAATCTGCTCCCATACCAGCCACATCTCCAACATTATCACCAACATTATCTGCAATAGTTGCAGGGTTTAAAGGATGATCTTCCGGAATTCCAGCTTCAACCTTTCCAACCAAATCTGCCCCAACATCAGCAGCTTTAGTATAAATACCACCGCCTACACGGGCAAATAATGCAATAGACGATGCTCCCAAAGAAAAACCTGAAAGCACATTTAAAACCATCGGCAAATTCTCTTCTCCCGGCCACATATGCTGATAGATCATGAATAAACCACTTAATCCTAATACGCCAAGACCAACAACGCCCATCCCCATAACTGATCCTCCTGCAAAAGCAACTTCAAGTGCCTTTCCTAATGAAGTTCTGGCAGCCTGAGTTGTACGTACGTTTGCCTTAGTAGCTGTTCTCATACCAATAAAACCAGCTAAAGCAGAACAAATAGCTCCTACAATAAATGATACAGCTACAAGCCCATAAGAATCTTCTTGCTCTGATCTTCCTTTAAAAAATAATAAAATTGCAACCCCGATCACAAAAATTAACAAGATTTTGTATTCCGCCTTAAGAAAAGACATTGCCCCATCAGCAATATGCTTGGCAATTCTTGTCATTTTTTCATTACCCGCGTCTTGCTTGGTAACCCATCTGTTTTTAAATAAAACAAAAAGGAGAGCCAATACTCCAAATAAGGGTAAAAAATTTACTATTAATTCCATATGTTGATTGTTAGTTAAATTAATTTTTTTAAGTCGGCCAAAAATAGTAAAATATTAGAGATAAAAAAAACCACCTCTGATATATTAAAGGTGGTCTTATTTTATTAGTTTTTTAAATCGTATCTATATGGTGAACGTTCTCTTTTTCTTGTGCTCACTTTCGTCATATCTTTTTACACATTCATCATAAATTTTAACGGCTTCTTGAGCATTTCCCCAACCTCCAACATCCACTTTTTTCTCTTCTAAATCTTTATAGACTTGAAAAAAATGTTCAATTTCTTTTACTTGGTGTTGATTCATGTCTGAAATATCATTCAGTTGATTCCAAATTGGATCAGAAACAGGCACACAAATTATCTTTTCATCCGGGCCTTTTTCATCCGTCATATGAAATACTCCAATTGGTTTAACTTCCATAACACACATTGGAAAAGTTGGTTCACTACCCAATACTAATACATCTAACGGATCTTTATCTAGTGCTAATGTTTCAGGAATAAAACCATAATCTCCAGGATACATCATTGATGAAAATAACATTCTGTCAAATCTTATTTTATGCAATACAAAATCATATTCATACTTATTTCGACTTCCTTTTGGGATTTCAATTAAAACATCGAAATTTTTACTTTTTTTAGAACTCATTTTTTTATTTAAATTAAATCTTTGCAAAATTAGCAAATAAAACTGCAATAGCATATAT
>CAZJCZ010000111.1:0-7007 GCA_964544575.1 uncultured Flavobacteriaceae bacterium
CTCTTTAATATATTTAATTTATAAACCAAGAATAAATAAACAAGTTGATATAAGAGTTTAGTATAATGGACTTAAATTTTATTTGAATTAAAGTTGGTTAAAAAGGGTCGGTCATCTACTTACTGGCCTTTTTTTTATATTTTTAACCTATGAAAAAAATATACCTATTATGTATCATCACATCGCTTATCATAGGATGTAATACAGTTGAGAAAAAACAAGTTGAGCTTGTTGATAATTCACAAAATTCAGATTCGTTAGTTATGCTACATAGTGAGATTTATACTACTGCTCACAATACTGATCTTAAGTTAGCAAATACAGGTGAAGTAATTTTTACAGATTTTAAACAACCCTTGGAAACAGAGGTGGATATTTTAGTAGATCCTTCTAAAGAATTTCAAACTTTTTTAGGGATTGGGGCCGCATTGACCGATGCTGCAGCCGAAACCTTCTTTAAACTGACGGAAGAAAATCAGAAAAGATTTTTAGACGGTTATTATAGTATTGATAAGGGAATTGGATATTCTTTAGGTAGAACCATTATTCATAGTTGTGATTTTTCAACAGAAAGCTATACCTATGTAGAAGAAGGTGATGCCGAACTTAAAACATTCAATATTGATAAAGATCGCCAATATCGCTTACCATTCACTAAAAAAGCAATTGCCGCCGCAGGTGGTAAACTAACGATGTATGCGAGCCCTTGGAGTCCGCCGGCGTTTATGAAGACCAACAATAGTATGTTGCAAGGTGGTAAACTTAAACCAGAGTTTTATCAGTCTTGGGCTAACTATTATGCAAAGTTTATTAAAGCCTACGAAAAGGAAGGTATTCCACTTTGGGGATTGACCATTCAAAATGAACCTATGGCCGTTCAGCGCTGGGAGTCTTGTATTTATACTGCCGAAGAAGAACGGGATTTTTTAAAGAATTTTTTGGGACCTACGCTAGAAAAAGAAGGATTAGGAGATAAAAAAATAATTGTGTGGGATCACAATCGTGATCTTTTATTTCAGAGAGCGAGTGTTATATTAAATGACCCTGAGGCCGCTAAATATGTTTGGGGTACAGGATTTCATTGGTATGAAGACTGGAAAGATGGGAAGCCAATGTTTGATAATGTGAGCAATGTTTATGAAACATATCCCGACAAAAATTTAATTTTTACAGAAGGATGTAACGAAGGGTATGATATTGAAAAAATTGATGAAGAAAGGTTAGCTGAAAGATATGGTAGATCGATGATCAATGATTTTAATAATGGTACAGTAGCATGGACAGACTGGAATATATTATTAGATGAAACCGGAGGCCCAAATCATGTTGGGAACTTATGTTTTGCACCCGTTCATGGTGATACAAAAACAGGGGGTCTTACATTTACGAATTCATATTACTATATAGGGCATTTTTCAAAGTTTATTCGCCCTGGAGCTAAAAGAATAGTCAGTGTTTCAAGCGCTAACAACTTATTGTCAACAGCATTTATAAATGAGGACGGGAGCATTGTTATCATTGCCATGAATCAAGGTGAGAATCCATTGGATTATACCATAACATTGGGATCAAAAACGGCAAAGCTTAGTACATTGCCTCACTCAATTCAGACAATTATACTCCATAAATCTTAAAGTGATCTATCAATGTAAGTTGAATAAAAAAATCTATTAAATACCTGAACTCAACAATAATGAAAGCAACTGAAAAAAAAGTAAAAATGAATAAGTCATATACTGTTTTCATAAGTTTAATAGTTGCACTCGGTGGTTTTTTATTAGGTTTTGATAGTGCCGTAATTTCAGGAGCTGTTAAAGGCATTACAATTTACTTTGAAATGACAGAATGGATGCTTGGTTTTTCTGTGGGCTGTGTTGTTTTTGGCGCTATGGCCGGTAATTTAATGGCTGGCCCTATTGCAGACAGGTTCGGAAGAAAAAAAGTATTAATTATTGTAGCGGCTCTTTTCACTATTTCTGCAACTTGGTCAGCACTATCAACTAGTTATACTGAATTTATTATTGCCAGGATCATTGGAGGTATTGGTATTGGAGGTGCTATTCTAATTGCACCTATTTATATTGCAGAAATTGCACCACCCAAGCTTCGTGGTAGTTTGGTTTCCTTCAATCAATTAAACATAGTTATTGGTATTTCGGTAGCTTATTTTTCAAATTATTTTTTAGTTAATATGGAAGGTGAAAGTTGGAGATGGATGCTTGGTGTAGAGGCTATTCCGGCCCTGATATACTTTTTTGCATTGTTTTCAGTTCCCAGGAGTCCTCGTTGGTTAATTCAAAAATTAAATAAGATACAAGTTGCCCAAAAAACATTAATAAAAATTGGAGGAGAAGAATATGCAGAGGCCACTGTAGCCGAAATTGAACGTGGTTTGGCAAAAAAAGAGAAAAAAGGAAGACTAGCAGATATATTCAAAAGCAAGTATGCAACCATCATGACTATTGCACTGGGAATTGCTTTCTTTCAACAAATCACTGGTATTAATGCAGTATTTTACTATGCTCCAACAATTTTTGAACAAGCAGGAGGAAGTACAGATTCTTCTTTTCTACAGGCCATTGTTGTTGGTCTCACCAATTTGGTATTTACGTTTGTGGCTATTTGGTTAATTGATAAGCTGGGAAGAAAACCGTTATTATTGATAGGAACTACCTTTATGACCGTGGCATTGCTGATGGCTACTTTTGCTTTTAATAATGCTACTTATGACTTTAATGAAACAACACTCAATAAGGTGGATAATAATGAAATTAAGATAGCCTTAGAAGACTTAGAGGGGAAATCATTTCAAGGTCAGTCAGCATTGTTTGAAGAAGTTGAGACAAGATTGAATGAGGAACAATTCTTGACATTCAAACGAAATGAGATCACTAATTTTATACAAATAAATGCAACCTTAGTATTAATTGCCATTCTACTTTATGTTGCATCTTTTGCTATATCTCTGGGGCCGGTTATGTGGACCCTTATATCTGAAGTGTTCCCAAGTAAAATAAAAGGAATAGCAATTTCTGTTGTAGGATTTTTCAATTCCTTGGTGAGTTTTTCAGTAACACAAGTCTTTCCATGGGAGTTATCTAATTTAGGACCTACGGTCACTTTTGCCGTTTATGCATTCCTATCTTTTATAGCGATCATATTTGTTTATAAATATGTGATTGAAACGAAAGGAAAAACGCTGGAAGAAGTTGAAGAATTATTGATAAGGACATAAATTAATAATAAAAGAAACAGCCTAATAGAACCTCTTTTAAGATTGTTTATAATAGGTTTTATTGTAAATGTAACATAAATGGATAGTCAAAAAATTTATATCGGTGATAAAGTAGCTTCTTTTGACAAAAAAGAAGTGAAAGGGGAATTAGTGAATATTGGAGAAGAAAGTTATTATAAAATTTCCAATGTAGATGAAATGAGACCTTTTTTTATGAGTATTGTAAGTAATTCAAACCATTGGATGTTTATATCCAGTAATGGAGGATTATCAGCAGGTCGAAAAGACAGTAATAATGCCTTGTTTCCATATTACACTGATGATAAGATTACCGAATCTTCTGAAATAACAGGCAGCAAAACAATAGTTCAAATTCATACAGCAAATAAGACCTCTTTATGGGAACCCTTCTCAAGCAGGTATGAAGGAATATATAAGGTCAGCAGAAATTTGTACAAAAATAACTTTGGCAACAAAATAATTTTTGAGGAAATCAATCATGATTTGGGAGTTACCTTCAAGTATCATTGGAATTCTAGTAATCGGTATGGTTTTGTAAAAAAATCAGTTTTAATTAACGATACAAACGAACCTATAGAAGCGACGGTATTAGATGGAATTCAAAATATTGTTCCATATGGAGTAGGTGAAGATACACAAAGTACAAAAAGTAACCTGGTAGATGCTTATAAAAAAAGCGAATTAGAGGCGGATGTTGGATTGGGGATTTATGCCTTAAGTGCAATTATTGTGGATAAAGCAGAGCCTAGTGAAGCCCTGAAATCAAACATTGTCTGGTCTGTTGGAGTTGAAAAACCTACTTATTTAATCTCATCATTACAATTAGATAATTTCAGAAAGGGAAAAAAGATTCAGCAAGAAGTTGATATAAAGGCAGAAAAAGGTGCATACTTTACATGTAGTGAGTTAACCTTAGTACCTAAATCCGAAACGACTTGGTTGCTGGTTGCTAATGTAAATCAGTCTATAACATCTATCAATCAAATTAAAGATACTATTAAGAATGAAAAAGATTTAGCAGGTTTAATTCAAGAGAATATTGATAAGGGCACAAGAAAATTACTACAACGTGCAGGTGCGTCAGATGGAATGCAATTAACTGAAGATAAATTACGCAATACACGACATTTTTCAAATACACTTTTTAATATTATGAGAGGTGGTATTTTTGATGAAAATTACCAAATTGAAAAAGTTGATTTTACTAAATACATAGCAAACGCCAATAAAAAAGTACTGAAGAAAAAGTCAGAACTGTTAGCGCAATTACCTGATTTGTTTACAGTTACATATTTAAAAGAATTGGCAGAACAAAACGAAGACAAAAATTTTAAACGATTGTGTTTTGAATATATGCCCTTGAAATTTAGCAGAAGGCATGGCGATCCCAGCAGGCCATGGAATAAATTTTCAATCAATACACGAAGTGAAATTGATGGTTCAAAAATTTTAGATTATGAAGGCAATTGGAGAGATATCTTTCAGAACTGGGAAGCTTTGGCATATGCCTATCCAGAGTTTATTGAAAGTATGATCCATAAGTTTTTAAATGCAACAACATTTGATGGTTACAACCCTTACCGTGTTACAAAAGGAGGGTTTGATTGGGAAACTATAGAACCTGATAATCCATGGTCGTATATTGGTTATTGGGGAGATCATCAAATTATTTATTTGTTGAAGTTTCTAGAATTTATAGAAAATCATTATCCAAATAAACTAGGAAACTACTTTAATCAAGAATTGTTTGTATATGCCAATGTACCGTATAAAATAAAGAGTTATGCCGATACGCTAAAAAATCCAAAAGACACCATTGAATTTGATTTTGAGTCTGATGAAAGAATAAGTCAGAAGAAAACGGAATTAGGAGTCGATGGCATGTTGTTAAGAGATGAAAACTTCTTTATTTATAAAGTAAATTTGATAGAAAAGTTATTGGCAACCGTATTGGCAAAAGTGTCAAACTTTATACCTGAGGCTGGTATTTGGATGAATACGCAACGTCCAGAATGGAATGATGCCAATAATGCACTGGTTGGTAACGGAGTTTCAATGGTAACTTTGAGTTATTTACGTCGTTTTTTACATTTCTTTGAGGAAATTGTTTCAAATTCAGAATTAAAGAACGTTGAAATTTCAGAAGAATTAGCGCTGTTTTTCAATGAGGTAGCAGCAACTTTAATTGACAATGAACACTTGTTAGAAGGAAAAATTACAGATACCAATAGAAAAACAGTATTGGATGGTGTAGGAAATGCGGGAAGCCATTATAGAACTACCATTTATGAAAACGGATTTTCAAGTAATAAAGGAACAATTTCAAAAGACGATCTATTAAACTTTACAAAGGTTACGCTTAAATTCATTGACCATTCCATTGAAGCCAATAAAAGAACCGATAATTTGTACCATGCGTATAATTTAATGACGGTTAAAAATGATTCAGAAATATCTATTTCCTATTTACCGGAAATGCTAGAAGGTCAAGTAGCTGTTTTAAGTTCAGGATATCTTTCTTCTTCAGATTGTTTAGAAGTTTTAGATAGCTTAAAAAGTAGTGCATTGTTTAGACCTGATCAGTATAGCTATATACTGTATCCAAACAAAGAGTTGCCAAGATTTACTGATAAAAATAATATTCTGTCTTCTGATGTTAAAAAATCAGAACTGTTGAAACAACTTGTTAATGATGGGAATACACAGATTATAGAAAAAGATTGTTTAGGTAGCTACCATTTCAATGGAAATTTTAACAATGCAAATAGTTTAAAATCAGCGCTTTCAGAACTTCCTAAAGATGAGTATGAATCTTTAGTTGAAAAGGACACAGGATTCGTGTTAGCTATTTTTGAAAAAATATTCGACCATAAATCATTTACTGGAAGATCCGGGACATTTTTCGGTTATGAAGGATTGGGTTCAATTTATTGGCATATGGTTTCTAAATTATTGTTGGCCGTTCAAGAAGTCACTTTAAAAGCCATTGAAGCTAAAGAAGATGCAGTGTTAACAGGTAAATTATTAGATCATTATTATGAAATTAATGAAGGCATAGGCGTACATAAGTCTCCCGAACTGTATGGCGCTTTTCCAACGGACCCTTATTCGCACACACCGGAAGGTAAAGGAGCACAACAACCTGGAATGACAGGTCAGGTAAAGGAAGATATTTTAAGCCGATTTGGCGAATTAGGTGTTTTTGTTAAAGACGGAAAACTTCATTTTAAACCCAACTTATTGAGGAAAGATGAGTTTTTAAAAGAGGCTAATACATTCATATATACTGATGTTAATAAACAAGTAAAGGAAATAGAATTAGAAAAAGATTCACTTTGTTTTACCTATTGTCAAATTCCAATCATTTATAAATTATCAGATCAGGAAGGCTTGAAAGTTGTATTTAATGAGGGTTCTAACCTTGAATTTAATCACATAAATCTTGATTCACAAACAAGTGAAAAAGTCTTTAAAAGAACGGGTGATATTAATCAAATAATTGTTTCATTAAAGAAATAGGTAAGTATTAGAACGATGAAAAAGTATATAGAAATAGCAGTTTGTTTTTTTATTATAATTCTGGTGTTTTCATGTAACAACACTACTAAAAAAGAAAATAATTCAGGTATAGTGAAAGAACAATCAAGTTTAAATGCAAAAGATATTTTAGGGAACCCAAATTATTTAGCAATGTCTTATGGAGGTTACAGACATAAAGATCATAATATTGAGCCAACTTTAGCCGAACTTA
>CAZJCZ010000112.1:0-6971 GCA_964544575.1 uncultured Flavobacteriaceae bacterium
TTTTTTTTGTGAAAAAAATAAGAGAACTTTAATTGTTTCACTACATGAATGATTGTACTTTTGAGGCACTTAAAATATAGTAGTGACTGATTACCTAAAAAATTTAAATGAAGCTCAAAAAGAGGCCGTTTTGCATAAGGACGGTGCCATGATCATTATTGCTGGTGCAGGCTCAGGTAAAACAAGGGTACTAACCTACCGTATTGCACATTTAATGAATCAAGGAGTTGATGCCTTTAGTATTTTAGCATTGACTTTTACTAATAAGGCAGCTCGTGAAATGAAGAAGAGAATTGCCAATATGGTTGGTGAAAGTGAAGCTAAAAATTTATGGATGGGTACTTTTCACTCTGTATTTGCCCGAATTTTGAGGTCGGAGGCTGATAAATTAGGATATCCCAGAAACTTTACCATATATGATACTCAAGATTCTGTTCGGTTATTAACTTCGATTATTAAAGAATTAAATCTTGACAAAGACAGGTACAAGCCCAAACAAGTTTTAAGTCGCATTTCTTCTTTTAAAAACAGCTTAATTACTGTAAAGGCATATTACACCAATTCTGATTTACAGGAAGCTGATGTAATGGCAAGCCGCCCTAAGATGGGCGAGATATATCATGAATATGTTGAGCGTTGCTTTAAAGCAGGCGCTATGGATTTTGACGATTTATTACTGAGAACCAATGAATTATTGACACGTTTTCCGGAGGTATTGGCGAAATATCAGGACAGGTTTAGATATATCTTAGTAGATGAGTACCAAGATACTAATCACTCACAATATTTAATTGTGAGGGCCTTAGCAGATAGGTTTCAAAATATTTGTGTAGTTGGTGACGATTCGCAAAGCATCTACGCATTTAGAGGAGCTAATATTCAGAATATTCTCAATTTCCAACGGGATTATGAAAAGGTTAAAATATTTAAATTAGAACAAAACTATCGCTCAACCAGTAATATTGTTCAGGCAGCGAATAGTGTGATCGCTAAGAATAAAACGAAGCTTGATAAAGAAATATGGACGGCTAATGTCAAAGGCGAACAAGTAAAAGTAATGCGCACTATTTCTGATGGCGAAGAGGGGAGATTTGTGGCCAGTTCAATTTTTGACAATAAAATGAATTTGCAACTTAAAAATTCTGATTTTGCCATTTTATATCGTACCAATGCACAATCACGGGCCATTGAGGATGCATTGCGTAAAAAAGATATTTCGTATAGAATTTACGGAGGTTTATCTTTTTATCAGCGTAAAGAAATTAAAGATATTTTATCTTATTTACGTTTATTAGTTAATCCAAATGATGAAGAGGCTTTAAAAAGAATAATTAATTATCCGGCCCGGGGTATCGGTCAAACAACGATCGATAAATTGACTGTTGCTGCCAATCATTATAAAAAATCAATTTTCGAAGTATTAGAAAATCTTGATAAAGTTGATCTAAAGATCAATTCAGGCACAAAAATAAGATTGAATGATTTTGTGACCATGATCAAAAGTTTTCAAATTGAAGCGCAAACAAAAAATGCCTTTGAAGTAGCAGACTATGTTATAAAGAAAACGCAAATTATTAAAGAGCTGGAGAAAGATGCTGCGCCAGAAGCAGTTAGTAGGGTTGAAAATGTTCAGGAATTGTTAAATGGAATTAAAGATTTTATAGAAGAACAAAAGGAAAAAGAAGAAGATGCGTCTCTCGCATTTTTTTTAGAAGATGTGGCGTTGGCAACGGATCTTGATAATGAAAAAGTAAAAGATAAAGAAAGCGTTTCTTTAATGACAATACATTTGGCGAAAGGGTTAGAATTTCAATATGTATATATAGTTGGATTGGAAGAGAACCTATTTCCCTCAGCAATGAGTATGAATACCCGTAGTGAACTGGAAGAAGAGCGGAGGTTATTTTATGTTGCCTTAACTCGAGCTGAAAAACAAGCTTATTTGACCTATGCGCAATCGAGATATCGATGGGGAAAATTAATTGACTGTGAGCCGAGTAGATTTGTAGAAGAAATCGATGATAAATATGTTGAATATCTGGCTCCAAAAGTATCACCTCAAATTAATAAATTTATTAATGAAGATATTTTCGGCAGCGTTCCTCAAGATAAAATACGGTTTAAAAGACCAGTCCAAAAAAATAAGTTCAACACGAAAGAAAAGCCCAAGACCATTCAAATTAGTACTCCAAAAAACCTAAAGAAAGTAAGTGCTGTAGGAGCCAACTTATTTGATAGCAAAATAGCCGAGGGTAATATAGTTGAGCACACAAAATTTGGTAAAGGAGAGGTAATTAAATTAGAAGGAAATGGTTCAAATAAAAAAGCTGAAATAAATTTTAATTCAGTTGGAACTAAAAAATTGTTATTGCAGTTTGCCAAACTTAAAATTTTAAGTTGAACCATTATGTTTTACGTAAATATAGTTGTTACTTTGCCTAGAAATTAAATAATTATGATAGATTTTGATTTAGAATATAATGCTGAAAGAGAGCATTTAATAATACCAGAATATGGTAGACATTTGCAAAAATTAGTTAATCATTGTATTAAGCTCGAAACAAAAGAAGAGCGTAATGAAATGGCTAGTGCAATTATCGATGTGATGGGTAATTTACAACCACATTTGCGAGATGTACCTGATTTTAAGCATAAATTATGGGATCAGTTATTTATAATGTCTGATTTTAATTTGGATGCTGATTCGCCTTATCCTCAACCTTCAAAAGAGGAATTAACGGCAAAGCCTGAGGTTTTAAAATACCCAAAATCTGCCTCTAAATATAAATTTTATGGGAACAATATTCAGATAATGATTGATACCGCATTGACATGGGAAGAGGGTGAACTAAAAGACACACTTATTTTTACAATTGCCAATCACATGAAAAAATGTTACTTGAATTGGAATAAAGATACCGTAGACGATGTTGTGATTTTCAAGCATTTAACTGAACTTTCTAATGGTAAAATAAATTTAACTCCAAATGATGAAACCTTATCAGAGGTTAAAAACTTATTGAGAACCAAACCTACCAACAAATCGAAAGGAACCAAAACGTTTAAAAAATATAAAAAGAGATAAACCAATTAATTTCTATCTGATATGGCTACATTTAAAATTGAAGGGGGTCATCAACTTAAAGGAGAAATTACCCCTCAAGGTGCTAAAAATGAATCATTACAAATTCTAAGCGCTGTTTTATTAACTCCAGATGAGGTAACAATATCTAATATACCTGATATACGAGACGTAAATAAACTCATCGGTTTGTTAGAAAATATGGGCGTAAAGGTCAAAAAAAATAGCCCTGGATCTTACACTTTTCAAGCAGACAATATTAATCTAGATTATCTTAAATCTCCTCAGTTTAAAGAAGAGGGTAGAGGCTTGCGAGGATCAATAATGATTGTTGGGCCATTGCTGGCCCGCTTTGGTAAAGGATATATTCCAAAACCCGGAGGTGATAAAATTGGGAGAAGACGTTTAGATACTCATTTTGAAGGATTTATGAAACTGGGTGCTAAATTCATTTATAACGAAGAAGACTATTTTTATGGTGTGGAGGCTGACAAGCTTAAGGGTACTTATATGTTACTTGATGAAGCGTCAGTAACTGGTACTGCAAATATTATTATGGCTGCAGTATTGGCCGAAGGAAAAACGACTATTTATAATGCTGCTTGCGAACCTTACTTACAACAATTATGTAAAATGCTCAATAGAATGGGAGCAAAAATTACAGGAATTGGATCGAACAAGTTATATATTGATGGAGTTGATACTTTGACAGGTACTAATCATACTATGTTACCTGATATGATTGAGATTGGTAGCTGGATTGGTTTAGCAGCAATGACTAGAAGTGAACTTACCATAAAAAATGTGAGCTGGGATGATCTGGGTCAGATACCAGATGTATTTAGAAAATTAGGAATTACTGTTGAAAAGAAAGGGAACGATATTTATATCCCTGAACATAAAGACGGTTATGAAATTCAAAGTTATATAGATGGTTCAATATTGACCGTTGCTGATGCAACTTGGCCCGGCTTTACTCCAGATTTATTGAGTATAGTTTTGGTAGTTGCTACGCAGGCCAGAGGTAGTGTTTTGATTCATCAAAAAATGTTTGAAAGTCGTTTGTTCTTTGTAGATAAACTCATTGATATGGGAGCTAAAATAATATTATGTGATCCACATAGAGCAACGGTGATCGGTCATGATTTTGAATATCAACTTAGAGCTACCACTATGACCTCACCTGATATTAGAGCGGGTGTCTCACTATTAATTGCGGCACTATCGGCTAAAGGAACATCTACCATACACAATATTGAACAAATTGATAGAGGTTATGAGCATATTGACGAACGTTTGCGGGCTATAGGAGCCAAGATAATTAGAGTAGAATAAAGATTAATTAAAATAATATTTAAAAAATTCCTGCCTAGGCAGGAATTTTATTGTCTAAAAGAGTGACATTTTGACATTTAATTCAGGTTGGCAATACTTTTGCTACTAAGAAATTGACGTAAAATTTTCATAATAATGAGTAAGAAAGAAAACAAAAATATAGAAGATATTAAAGAAGATGAGCAAGAGGTTGTTGAAGAGCAAGTTGAAAAAGAGGTAGTAGAACCTACTGCTGACGAATTACTCCAACAGGAAAAGAATAAGTTTTTACGCCTGTTTGCTGAGTTTGAAAATTATAAGAAGAGAACATCTAAAGAAAGAGTTGAACTTTTTAAGACTGCCAATCATGAATTAATGACAGTTTTATTGCCAATTTTAGATGATTTTGATAGAGGCTTAGCTGAAATCAAAAAAGTTAAAGATAAGAACGTATTAAAAGGTATGGAACTTATCAATAACAAATTAAAGGCAATACTAACACAACAAGGTCTCTCACAAGTGGTAGTAAAACAAGGTGATACTTTTGATGCTGAAATACATGAGGCAATTACTCAAATTCCTGCCCCATCTCCTAAATTAAAGGGAAAAATTATTGATGTAACAGAACAAGGTTATAAATTGGGGGATAGGATTATTCGTTTCCCTAAAGTAATAATTGGACAATAATAAATTAGATAAATTTTAATCGTGTGAAAGAAGATTATTACGAAATATTAAAGGTTGATAAAAATGCTTCGGCTGCTGAGATAAAAAAAGCATATCGAAAAAAGGCCATTAAATATCATCCTGATAAAAATCCAGGTGATAAACCTGCAGAAGAAAAATTCAAGAAAGCTGCAGAAGCTTATGAAGTATTGAATAATCCTGATAAAAAAGCCCGATATGATCAATATGGGCATGCGGCTTTTGAAAATGGAGGATCAGGAGGTTTTGGTGCTGGCGGTATGAACATGGAAGATATTTTTAGTCAATTTGGCGATATTTTTGGTGGTGCTTTTGGTGGTGGTGGATTTTCTGGTTTTGGCGGAAGTCAAGGTCGTTCGCGCGCAAGAGTAAAAGGAAGCAATTTGCGTATTAAGGTTAAATTATCGCTTGAAGAAATACTTAATGGTGTTGAAAAAAAGGTGCTAGTTAAGCGCCTAGTGAAGGCTGCTGGTGTAACGTATAAAACATGTACTTCATGTAATGGTCAAGGGCAGGTAACAAGAATTACAAATACCATATTAGGACGTATGCAAACTGCAACGACATGTCCTACATGTCATGGTGCCGGAGAGATGATTGATAAAAGACCTAGTGGTGCTAATGCTCAAGGTTTAATAGCCAAAGAAGAGAAAGTCTCAATTAAAATTCCTGCGGGAGTTGTTGATGGTGTGCAATTAAAAGTGGCTGGTAAAGGTAACGAGGCTCCTGGTAATAGTATTTCAGGCGATTTGTTGGTTGTTATTCAAGAGATACCGCATGATAAGTTAAAACGTGAAGGAAATAATTTACATTATGATATGTATATAAGTTTCCCTGAAGCTATTCTCGGTGCAGGTAAAGAGATAGATACATTAACCGGAAAAGTTAGAGTAAAGCTAGATGACGGTACGCAATCTGGTAAAATACTGCGCTTACGCGGAAAAGGCTTGCCAAATTTGGATGGGTATGGTAAAGGTGATTTATTGGTGCATATTAATGTTTGGACTCCTAAAGAATTATCTAAAGAGCAAAAAGCATTTTTTGAAAAAGTAAAGGATGAAGATCAATTTAAACCAACACCATCAAATTTAGATAGATCGTTTTTTGAAAAAGTAAAAGATATGTTTTCATAATTTTGAATATGTTAAATTATCATATGTAAAATTAACAGTATGTTTTTTGTTACTTTCAATAATTAACTTTACATTTGTCAAGTTGAGTCGTCAAGATTCAACACTTTTTCTTTTTCATAGCAATTTTCCCACTCTATTTATAGAGTGGGTTTTTTTTATTCTAAAGATTTTAATATTCAATTTATATAGATATAAGTAACTCATAATTAACTAGTTAAAAACTACCTTAAAATAATTCTAAATAAACGAGTTGAATTTACAATAAATCTAAATTAGCACCGTTTTAATATTGTATTACTGAATTAATAGTGCAGTAATATTTCTTTTTCATAGCAATTTTCCCACTCCCTTTTTTAAGAGAGTGGGATTTTTTTTAGACAATTTTATAACTTCTTATTCCGAATTAAACTAATTTTGCATTAAAGTAGGCGGCCTTATCGCTTTGTTCTGAACTTGTTCAGAATGAAGAGGAAAGTCCGGACACCATAGGGTATTGTAGCGGATAACATCCGTCCAGCGCGAGTTGAGGACAAGTGCAACAGAAAGCAAGTACAGTTAGGCTGTAGTGAAACCAGGTAAACTCTACGAGGTGAAATGTTATGTACATTGGAGCTTGAGGGTTGCTCGCCCGATTCCAAGGGGTAAACAGCTAAAGCTATCTAGTAATATTTAGCGTAGATAAATGATAAGGGCTTCATTTAATGAAGAACAGAATCCGGCTTATAGCCTACTTTTTT
>CAZJCZ010000113.1:0-6971 GCA_964544575.1 uncultured Flavobacteriaceae bacterium
GAAGTACGCTTTTCAAACATAGCTTTTATCATTCTGTAATTTGCTTGATCAGTAGGGATTATATAGCTATTTCCTGGGCTAAAACTCTTATTACGTGTGTTAACTGTCTTATTTAATTTATGGAACTTAATGTTTTGACGTTTTAACATTGCCGCAAAATGATAAGTTTTAGACTTGTCATATTCGTCTCCAAAGACAATTGCTTTATTCTTGTCTTTTAAAATTTCTTTTTGTGCGTTTTTGTAAAAATTACGCTGATAATCTAACAGTTCTGTTCGTAATTTCGTACCAGCTTTCTGAGTTGATAATGTAGTTGCAAACTGATTACGAATCGCATAGGGAAAAGTTAATACGCCATTATCAGTTTGTTGGGCATGACCTCTAGAACTTGCTTGTTCAAATAGTATACCTATGCCACCATTAATATCTGGAAACGTTGATCCTTTACCATAAAAAAAGTCATCAAACCGTTCTTCTGTAAAATACAAAGAACCAATCTTGTCTAAAGCCTTAGCGTGATACTCACCTATTTTGGCAGTCAATTTTTGATTAAGTTGAGGAGTTAAGGGGTGTGTTCTTGACGGAACACCAGGTTGAAAAAAGAAAGTTGCATTGGTACCCATTTCATGATGATCAGTTAAAATATTGGGTTTCCATTGATGAAAACTTTTAATTCGAGCTTGCGATTCTGGCAATTGAGAGACTAACCAATCCCGGTTCATATCAAACCAATAATGGTTTGTTCTAGCTCCCGGCCAAACTTCGCTATACTCCCTGTCGGCATTATCAAAGGTTATATTTTGATTTTTATGGATGTTTACCCAAGTTGAAAAACGTTGTAACCCATCAGGATTATAAGAAGGATCAAATAAGATGATAGTATTATCTAATAGCTCTGTAATGTATTCACCTTCAGCTGCCGCCAAATAATAGGCAACTAATAATCCCGCATTAGCTCCACTGGCTTCGTTACCATGAATAGAAAAACCTTGATAAATAACTAAAGGCATCTCATTAACATTCATTGAAGAAGAGATAGCCTCATTAGACAATTTTAAATGTTCTGACCTTATCGTTTCAATGTTTTTATGATTCTTAGGGGAGGTGATGGTTAATAAAAGCAATGGTCGATCCTCATAGGTTTTTCCTCTATTTTCTATTGTAATTCTGTCAGACGCATCTGCTAAAGCATACATATACTGTACAAGTTTATCATGCGATGCATGCCATTCTCCAACTTGAAAACCTAAGATACTTTCAGGTGTAGGTATGTTGGAATTGTATGTTACATCTTGTGGTAAATAGTAATTTAAGTTAATTTTTTCTTGTGAAAAAGTAGCTGAAAAGCTAATGAATGCAAGTAAGAGGAGTCCTTTTTTCATTAAATTGATTTAGATTCATACCTTTCTAGGAATGATAGTTTATGAAACACCCGTAAGACAACTGTTAGACATTATTCAATGGAGTAGACATTAGGGGAATTAATTTTTAGTAAATATAAAAAAAACCGTTCAAATTAATTGAACGGTTCTTAATATTTGAGTTAGTAATATTTAAATATCATCAAAATCAACATCTGTAAAACTTTGAGTAGATTTTGGTTCTTCAGTACTGACTTCATCATCTGGTTTTTGATAATCTTTTTGATGACGTTCTGAAATTACTTCAGTGCCTTTTTCGTTAATAATAAATTCTGTTGCTTTTGAAAGCATTTCATTGAATTCATTAAAATCTTCTTTGTATAAGTAAATTTTATGTTTTTTGTAATGAAATGACCCATCATCATGAGTAAATTTTTTACTCTCAGTAACGGTTAAATAGTAATCACCTGCTTTTGTTGATCTAACATCAAAAAAATAGGTTCTTCTTCCTGCTCTTAATACCTGAGAAAAGATTTCTTCTTGTTCTATATACTCTTTTTCGCTCATAATCATCTTAACTTTATGTTAATCTAAAGGTTTACAATTAGACACAAATCTATAAAAATAAATGAATTGAACAATAGTTTATTTATTTTCTTTTATTGAAGCTTATTGCTAATCAAGAGTTTGTTCTGTAAGTTGTTGGTTGTAAAGATTTTGATAAAACCCTTTTTGATTTGATAATTCATTAAAGGTACCTTTTTGAATTATTTTACCCTCATCAAGCACGATTATAAAGTCTGCATTTTTAGTAGAGGATACTCGATGACTAATAATTATGGTTGTCTTATCTTTACTGACCTCATTTAAATTATTAAGAATAATTTCTTCAGTTTCAGTATCTACAGCTGATAAGCAATCGTCAAAAACAAGAATTTGTGGATTTTTAATAAGGGCTCTGGCAATTGAAATACGTTGTTTTTGGCCTCCTGATAGTGTTACACCCCTTTCGCCAACGAAAGTGTCATAAGATTTGGAAAATTCCTCAATATTATGATGAATATGTGCATTCTTAGCAGCATTTTTAATAATGTCTTCCACAGCATTATCATTACCGAACTTTATATTATTTTTTATGCTGTCAGAAAATAAAAAGGCTTCTTGAGGAACAAATCCGATATTTTCTCGCAGGTCAGTTAAATTTATATCTTTAATGTGTTTGTTGTCAATTAAAACTTCGCCAATTTTAATATCATATAATCTAGCTATTATATTTGCAATTGTAGATTTTCCGGAACCAGTTTTACCCAAAATTGCCAGTGTTTTACCTTTCTCAATAGAAAAACTAATGTTTTTTAAAGCTTCAATATTTGTATCATCATAAGTAAAAGATACATTTTTAAATTCAATTTTACCTTCAATCGAGGTAGGATTACCGATTAAATTCTGAACTTCCGGTTCGACTTTTAAAAACTCATTAATTCTTTTTTGAGAAGCTTCCGCCTGTTGAACAATTGAAGTCACCCATCCTACTACCGCAACAGGCCATGTTAACATATTAACATATATTATAAATTCGGCGATGACGCCGAAACTTTCAATTTGCCCATTAATATAGCGCATTCCTCCTATGTAAATTACTAAAATATTACTTGCTCCAATAAGTAAAACCATCAAAGGGAAAAACAAAGCTTGAGCTTTATATAAGGATATATTTTTTTCTTTGCTTTCATTAGCCAAATCATCAAAGTCCTTAAAAGAATATTTTTCTATACTATACGCTTTAATTACGTTAATACCTGAGAAGAATTCTTGTGTAAAAGTGGTTAATTTTGATAAATATTCTAGAACAATTCTACTTCTGTTATTAATTACTCTACTCAAAATATAAATAGATACAGATAGAATTGGTAGTGGTAACAAGGTATATAAAGTAAGCGTTGAATCAATCTGTACCATATATGAAATTACAATTATAAAAAGGGTAATCATGTTTATAGAATACATAATAGCAGGGCCAAAATACATCCTAACCTTACTCACATCTTCACTAATTCTATTCATTAGATCTCCAGTCCTATTCTTTTTGTAGAAGTTTAATGATAGCCGTTCATATTGCTCAAAAATTTCATTTTTAAGATCGAATTCAATCAAACGAGACGTAACAATAATAGCTTGACGCATTATAAAAGTAAATACACCTGCAAGTAATACTGCACCGAGAATTAATAAGATATTGATCAATAATTTCGATTTAACTATCTCTAAGTCAGTAATATCACCATTGATATATTTTTCAACAACATTTAATGATTTACCGATTAACCTTGGTGTAAAAAGAGATAAAATTCTGGCAATAATGGTACAAATAATACCAATTATTAACCGGTATTTATACTTTAGGAAAAATTTATTTAAGTAGCCTAGTTCTTTCAATTGATGTTGCTATTAAATGCGATATTAAGAAAAATAAAATTATTGTGATTCTACTAACTATTAAAAAATTCACAAATTAATTGATATGTTAATTTATATTTTGTCACCGCAATCTAAACCTTTATCTTTGCATCGATTTTTTTAATTTATTATGGCATTCGTAGTTTTAGTAGAGATTAATTAAATTAGTTTTAACGATTACGAAGATACATGATTAAGATAATAGAGCCATTTAAGTATTGAATTAAATCAAATTTGATTCATGAAATTTACAATTTAGTTTGAAAAAAACGATCTTTGATTATGCTGAATAGAAGACATATTAGGGTAAAAGTGATGCAATCTATTTATGCCACAGTTCAATCTAAAAGTGATGATTTAATTAAAGAGGAAAAATTCTTAAAATTTAGCATATCCAAAATATATGATCTTTATGTATTGATGTTAAGTTTGCTTGTAGAGGTTAGAAATTTAGCCGAAGAGTATCAAGAAATAGCCAAGAAAAAACACCTTGCAACATCAGAAGATATTAATCCAAGCAGAAAATTTATTGATAATCAATTTCTTCTTGAGCTAAATAAGAATATTTCATTACAAACTTATTTGCAAGATCATAAAAAGCTTAAAAAAAGCACTTCATCACTTACTTATATGCATGGTCAAAAACTAAGGAATTGGAAGGAAGACGATGAATATGTAAGAGTTATATGGGATGCAATAAAAGAAAGTGACGTTTATAAAGCATATATTAATGCTGATAGTGATCAATCTTATAAAAAAGATTTGAAATTTATTAGTGAAGTTTATCAGACTGTAATTGCACCAAATGATAAATTGTTTGATTATTTTGAAAGTGAAAATTTGAGTTGGGTTGATGATATTCCATTCGTAAATACATGGTTCTTAAAAAATATTAAAAAGATAAATTCTGATACAATTTTCAATAAAAATAAAATCTACAGAGATAAAGATGATGAAGATTTTGCTATAGACCTTTTTAGAAAAGTAGCATCGCATCATGCTGAATTTAAGGATGATATAGACAAAAAAACCCCTAATTGGGATACTGATAGAATAGCAGAAATAGATTTTATTTTAATGAAAATGGCATTGACGGAATTCGTCTATTTTCCATCAATACCAACTAGAGTTACTATCAATGAATATATAGAAATAGCAAAGGATTACTCAACTGCCAAGAGTAGTTTCTTTATTAATGGAGTATTAGACAAATTATTAAAAGATTATATGACGTCTGATAGAATTCAAAAAATTGGCAGAGGATTATTATAATATTTTATACTTTTGACATCTTAAAATAAATTTAACATGAATAAAATACTATTACTAGCAGTTTTAGTTGCTTTTTCATTTACTTCATGTAAAGAAAATGTAGCAAATAAAATTAATAAGGAAAATTTAGAAATGGCTAAGCAACGCGATTATAATATTAGCGAAGGTTTGGCAGCTATTACCTTTTTAAAAACCGAACATGATTTTGGAACATTAAATGAAGGAGATATAGTTCAAACTATTTTTAATTTTACAAATACTGGGAAGTCTGAATTAATTATCACAAATGCAACAGCAACTTGTGGATGTACTGTCCCTGAATGGCCTAAAGAGCCCATTGCGCCTAATGGATCGGGACAAATAAAGGTAAAATTTAATTCTTCCGGAAAACCGAACAAACAAAGTAAAACGGTCACTTTGACTACTAATACTGAAAAAGGTAAAGAAACGGTAGTAATAAAAGCACAAGTAACACCAAAACAAAAAGCGAATAGCTAAATAATAAAAAAAATGATTCAAACAATATTTTTACAAACTGGAGGTGGTGGAATTGGTAATTATATCATGATTCCGTTAATGTTGTTGGTTGTATATCTTTTTATGATAAGACCACAAATGAAAAAACAAAAAAACGAGAAACAATTTCAGGCAACAATAAAAAAAGGTGCCAAGATTGTGACAACAAGTGGAATACATGGTAAAATAGTAGAATTAAACGATGGTATTTGTGTAATTGAAACAGGAGCCGGTAAGATCAAATTTGAACGTTCTGCAATTTCAATGGAATTAAGTAAAAAATATCAAGCCCCACCTGTAATACAAAAAAAATAGTATTCTAAATAATAAATGAAGAAGTGGGTTTTATGAACTTAAAACTCACTTTTTTTGTTTAAATTGTATTCATATTTTAAAATGGTTTTAAAAAGAAATAAAGAAGGTAAATCCATTAAAAATGGAAGAAAAACTAAAATGCTATTAGTATTGTTAGGGATATCTTTTTTGTTTTGGATGCTAATAAAACTATCTAAAGAATACACAGATGTTGTCCAATTTAATGTTAGCTATTCTAATTTACCTGAGGGTAAAATGTTACAAGAAGATCCTCAAAAAAATATTGACATTATAATAAATACTTTTGGATTTAATATCGTTAAATATCATATCAATAAAAGAAGTATTGATGTAGATCTAAACTCATTAAAACGGAAAAAAGGTTTGATCTACTATCAGCTAGCGAACGATTTTTTACCACAAATACAACGTCAAGTAGCGGCTGATGTAACAGTAATAGCTGTTAAACCTGATACACTTTATTTTCATCTAGGAGTTAGTAAAACTAAAAATGTTAAGGTTCTTCCTGAACTTGATATTCAATATCAATCAGGTTATAATTTGCTGGGTAATTTAACTGTAAACCCTGATTTAATTTCTATCTCGGGGCCTGAGTTTTTGATCGATTCAATAGAAGAAATAAAAACCGAAAATATTACCTTAACAGACGTAAATGCTCCTATCTTACTTAAGATCCCAATAGTAGCTTTAGATGAAAGTTCAAAAGTTCATTATTCGGTTAATGAAGTTACAGTTTCAGGAGCAGTTGAAAAATTCACGGAAGCAAAGTTTCAACTTCCTTTTAAAATTAAAAATTTACCTGGGAATTATAACATAACTACTTTTCCTGATAAAGTTGAGGTTGTTTTTCAAATTGGGTTATCAGATTACAATAAAATTAATCAGAATGATTTTGAAATCAGTTGTGACTATAATAGAACTCTTAAGAACGGATTAAATTATTTAATTCCGGAAGTTGTGTCTAAACCTTCTATGGTTACCGAGATTAAGATTGTACCTCACCAAATAGAATATCTTATTAAAAAATGA
>CAZJCZ010000114.1:0-6868 GCA_964544575.1 uncultured Flavobacteriaceae bacterium
TGGTATATAAAGAAAAAGGAAATTATGATTTGGCAAAAGAAAATCTTAATCAATCTATAAAGATACTAGAGGGCTTAGGAGATTATAATGCAATTTCAGAATACCTGATAACCATGTCTGATATATATGCAGATGAGAATGATTTTATTACAGCCATTAGCCATGCACATAGAAGTCTAGAATTAGCTGAAAGATATAGACTAAAAAAACTGATAAGTGAATCTAATTTTAGGCTTTCCACGCTCTATGAAAAAGAAGGAGATATGGCTAGTTCTCTTAAATATATTAAGAATTATAAGATATACGGAGATAGCGTAAAAAATTTAGAATCTGTAAAGCAAATCGCGAATATACGTGCAGATTATGAAATCCAAAAAAAGGAAGATGAGATCTTAGTTTTTCAAAAGGAAGCTGTAATAACAGAAATGAAAGCAAAAAAACAAAAAATTATGAATATTGCTTTCAGCGCAGCTGCTATTTTGATCTTATTATTGGCGATCAGTTATTTCAGGCGTTATAAATTTTCAAAGAAGGCAAACCTTATTATAGAAGCAGAGAAGAACATATCACAAAAGTTATTATTAAATATACTCCCAAAAAAAGCAGCTGCAGAATTAATTCATAAGGGAAAAGTTCAGGCAAAAAAATTTCAATCAGTTTCTGTTATGTTTACTGATTTTAAGAACTTTACAAAATATTCTGAAAATTTATCACCGGAGGCTCTGGTAGAAACCGTTGGGTTTTACTTTTCAAAATTTGATGAGATCATTAAAAAATACGGCTTAGAAAAGATCAAAACTATGGGTGATGCCTATATGTGTGCCGGGGGATTACCCTTCCCAACCGAAGATCATGCCCCAAACATGATAAGGGCTGCCTTTGAGATAATTGAATTTGTGGATAAGACTAAAAACAATAAAGAAGCTGCTGAAAAGATATTTGATATTCGTATTGGAATCAATACTGGTCCGGTTGTAGCCGGTGTAGTCGGTAGCACAAAATTTGCCTATGATATCTGGGGAGATACGGTAAATGTAGCCTCGCGTATGGAAACTAATTCAGAATCTGGTAAGGTCAATATTTCTGAAAACAGCTATGCTCTTGTAAAGGATATTTTTGACTGTGAATACAGAGGGGAGATAAAAGTAAAGAATAAAGGGATGATGAAGATGTATTTTGTAAATAGTTTGAAAGATAAAGCTTCGAATAAATCACAAGACTCGAACAAAATTCAGGTTTAATTTATTTTACTATTTTTATTTTATGTATTTTTATTTCTACAAAATTGTAGAAGAACCAATAAAAAAGTTACTATATATGAGACATGATCCTAATAATTTTTGGGAACAATTAGAAAGGCTAGAGAAACTTATAAGGGCTTCTGAGATGAAAGCTGGGCTCATATTATCTTTCCAAAGTATAATTCTGGGCCTTTTTTTTGACAGGCTAGATGGCCTTCAAGCTACTTTTGGAAAAGATATCGCATTTGTGGTTATAGTGAGTCTTTGGTTGATTTGTGCCTCAATTTCCATATATTTTTCTATTAAATGTTTTATGCCCAGATTAGAAGTAAAATTTAACAAAAACATTTTTTTCTTTAGGGATGCGGCTCGATCATATGGTGGTATTGAACAATATACCAAAGAATTATTAAAGGTATTTTTAAATGAAGAGGAGCTTTTCAAACAACTGGGTGAACAAATTTATATTGAGAGTAAAATTATTGATGAAAAATTTAAGAATGTTCAAAAATCGATTAAATTCCTGGCGTTTAGCTTCATTTTTGTTGTTTTATTATTAGTATTATGGTTGTTAAAGTTATAGTTTAATCATTTAAAAATGATGAGAGGATACATCAAACTTAGAAAAAATGCCTTAGAAATTTTGAATTCAAAATTATCTAAAGATCTTTATTATCATTGTGTCCATCATACGTTGGATGTACTTAAGGTTATTAATCAATATATAAAACGCGAAAAGATAAATGTGCAAGAGGCTATGCTTTTACGAATAGGTGTTTTAATGCACGATATAGGCTATACAGTTTCAATTAATGATCATGAACTGAGAGGTATAGAAATAGCTGAAAAATTGATGTCTCAATTTGAATTTTCTAAAGACCATATTGAAATTGTGAAAGGCCTTATTTTATCTACGCGAGTACCGCAAAAGCCTAAAAATAAGCTCGAAAAGATGATCTGCGACGCTGATCTGGATTATTTGGGGAGGCCTGATTTTTACAAAATTGGAGATTTACTATATAAAGAGATGAAAGCCTATTCTAATATTGAAAATAAGAATGATTGGAATAAAGTTCAAATAAAATTTCTGGAGGCTCATCAATATCATACTGATTTTGCACGAAAAAACAGACAGCCACATAAGGAGAAAAGAATTAAGGAGTTGCAAAGAATGGTATAAAATACACTGAGAAGTTTATATAATAACCGTTTTGTCAATCGCTTTTAGCTCTACTTTTAGCTCTTGAAACATAGTAACGATACTGCTCAGCTTTAATTCATCTTTATCGTATTCTTGGGTGTTGATACAGCAGGTAAACCTCCATAATTCTAACACATTTTCGATCTTAACTTCATAAGGGGCATATGTTTTATTATCAGAATACAATAACAAGCTTTTACGGTCTTTAATTCTATTATATACCCTTTTATAAACCAAGCCATCGTCTTTGGTCAATACTATATAGGTTCTGCCGTCTTTTACATCTTGTATGTCTTCAATAAATTTGGCAACTATAAAAGATCCATCTTTTACAGGTAACATAGAATCGCCTTTTATTGGAAAAGCCCTATGTGTGCCGGTTGGTAAAAAAGGCAGTTTAATTTTTTGTAATTGTTCTATATATTCAGGGTCTGCATACCCTTTTAGATAACCTGCAGAGGCTTGTGTAGGAACAATTTCGATCAGATCTTCATTATTATCATTAACGGTAATAGGGAATAGCACTCTTTTATTCCCAATTTCAATAAATGAGGTGTCTTTCGCAAGGCTTAGATCATTTTTGATCAATATATCTATGGGGATATTAAAATAGTCAGAGAGGCTAATTAATCTATCAATAGGGGGCTCTGACCTTCCTTCCTCATAAGAACTCACCATAGATCTGGTCCAGTCTAACTCTTCAGAAAAAAGCTCTTGTGACAAGTTCTTTAAGCTTCTTAAATGTTTAATGTTTTTATGAATATATTTCATCTGTTCTATGCTGTTTTTCTCATCGGGTAGATGGAATTCGCTATACAAAAGCGAGGTGATATTAAAATTTTATACGGCTCATTTCATATTGCTACAAATATAAGCAATAAATGCTACAAAATATAGCTAAATTTGTTAAAATTTATAATTGCTGCTTTGTATATCAATTGTCATACATATTACAGTCTGAGATATGGCACTATAAAGCCTGAAATATTACTCTCTTTAGCTAAGGATAAAGGAATACAAACCTTTGCACTGACTGATATCAATAGCACTTCAGCATGCCTGGATTTTGTCCGTTTGTCGTCAAAATATGACATCAAACCGGTATTGGGGGTAGATTTCAGGAATGGTGCCCAACAACAGTTTATACTATTGGCTAAAAATAATCGAGGGTTTCAACATATCAATACTTACCTGTCTACTTTTCTGCATGATGCCAGGATTAAAGTTCCTGATCGTGCTACGCAATTAGAGAATACTTTTGTTGTGTATCCTTATATACACGGTAAAACATATCATTTAAAACAGAATGAGTACTTGGGTGTAAAACCGGGTGACCTTAATAAATTAAGATTCTCAACATGGAATGCAAATCGTGATAAGCTGGTTATATTGCAAACCGTTTCTTTTCAAAATAAAAAAGGGTTTAATACGCATCGTTTGTTGCGGGCTATTGATAATAATACCTTATTAAGTAAACTACCTCTTGAAGAGCAAGGCAATGAAACAGATCAAATGCGCTCACATGATGAATTATGCACTATCTATGCAGCGTATCCTGAATTGATTGAGAACACAAAGCAATTGCTGGAAAAATGCCGTATCAGTTTTGATTTTTCTCAAACTACGCCCAACAATCAACGTTCTTATACCAATAATGAAGCCTTAGATTACCGATTATTAGAAAGGCTTACCTATCAGGGATTGTCTTATCGCTATCAAAATCCTGATGACGTTATTTATTCACGTATTAAAAAAGAACTTCATATTGTTAAAGAAAGAGGTTTTGTATCCTATTTTTTGATCAATTGGAAAATTTTGAAATATGCACGGACTAAGGGTTATTTTTATGTTGGGCGGGGTAGTGGAGCCAATAGTATTGTTGCCTATCTATTGCGCATTACCGATGTTGATCCTGTAGAGCTGGACCTGTATTTTGAGCGTTTTATCAATTTGTACCGCAAAAACCCGCCAGATTTTGATATTGATTTTTCGTGGACCGACCGTGATGATATCACCCAATTTATTTTTAAAAGGTTTAAAAACACGGCGCTGATTGCAGTGTATAACACCTTTAAATTTAGAGCTTCTGTTCGTGAATTAGGAAAAGTATTCGGCTTGCCTAAATCGGAAATGGATCTATTAACCAGAAAGAAATACAATTTCAACGAATTAGACAGGCTATCAAAATTAGTATTGAAGTATAGTAAATACATTCAGGGTTTCCCTAATTATTTAGGAATCCACGCCGGAGGGATCTTGATCTCAGAAAAACCGATACATTTTTACACAGCCACTTTTTTACCGCCTAAAGGGTTTGCAACCACACAATTTGATATGGTAGTGGCTGAAGATATAGGCCTGTATAAGTTTGATATTTTGAGTCAACGCGGACTGGGTAAGATTAAAGAAACAGTTGATATAGTTAAATATAACCATCTAAAAAACAATATTATAGATATTCATAATATTAAACAATTTAAAGAAGACGAACGGATTAAACATCTATTAAAGAACGCCAAGGCTATTGGTTGCTTTTATGTTGAATCTCCTGCGATGCGCATGTTACTTAAAAAGCTGCGTGTTGATAATTATCTAGGGTTGGTAGCAGCAAGTTCAGTGATACGTCCGGGTGTATCAAAATCGGGAATGATGCGTGAATATATTTTGCGTTATAGATATCCTGAACGCCGAAAAGATGCACATCCAATCCTGCTGGATATTATGCCTGAAACCTACGGTGTTATGGTATATCAGGAAGATGTTATTAAAGTTGCCCACTATTTTGGCGGATTGAATTTAGGAGAAGCAGATATGCTGCGCCGGGGGATGTCTGGTAAGTTCCGGTCACGTGAAGAGTTCTTAAAAGTAAAACAGCAATTCTTTGACAATTGTAACAAAGATGGAAAACCCGAAACTTTAACGGAGGAGATATGGCGGCAAATAGAAAGCTTTGCAGGCTATGCCTTTGCGAAAGGGCATTCGGCTTCATATGCCGTAGAAAGCTACCAAAGCTTGTTTTTAAAGGCCTATTATCCATTAGAATATATGGTGGCCACCCTCAATAATTTTGGAGGGTTTTATAGTACAGAATTATATGTACATGAAGCACGCATGCATGGAGGCATCATAGCGGCTCCATGTGTTAACCATAGTTTTAAAGAAGTATTTATAGACGGTAAGACCATTTATTTGGGATTTATGTTCTTACGCTTATTAGAATCAAGGATCATTAAAAAACTGTTAGAAGAACGACTAAAACACGGAACTTATAAAAGCCTGGATGATTTTATTGACCGTGTGCCTATTTCGGTTGAGCAGATCTCTATTTTGATCAAGATCAATGCTTTCCGGTTTACCGGCCGTAATAAGCGGGAACTATTATGGGAGGCGCATACGAAAATTAATAAAGTATCTTTTGAAGAGCATGTCATTACCTTGTTTAAAACCGAAAAGATCAACTACCAAACACCGCAACTTTCCTGTACGGCATTAGAAAATGCTTTTGACGAAATAGAGCTCTTGGGTTTTCCTTTGTGCAGCCCTTTTGAATTATTATTAAAACCCCAGCGAAGTACCTTAAAAGCTAAAGACTTGATGCGTTATAAAAGTAAGGTTATTACTATTGAAGGCTATTTGGTAACTACTAAAAATACCAGGACTTCTACAGGAAAACCTATGTATTTTGGTACTTTTTTAGATCGGGATGGTGATTTTGTAGATACTGTTCATTTTCCACCTGTTGCTACCAGATATCCTTTTAGGGGGAAAGGCATTTATATCATTACCGGCAGGGTGCTGGAGGAGTTTGATTGTATCAATATAGAAGTGATCTCTATGTACCGTCTGGCCATTGTAGAAGACCCCAGATATGCCAGCCCATCCCTTGAACCCCTTTCCCAAAGGGAAGAGGACTTTCTAAAGATCAAATCAATATGAATAATCAACGCGCCATAGTACATATGGACTTAGACACTTTTTTTGTGTCTTGTGAGCGATTACTGGATAGCCGGTTAAACGGAAGGCCTGTATTGATTGGGGGTACTTCTGACAGGGGAGTGGTGGCCTCCTGCAGTTATGAGGCGCGCAAATTTGGTATCCATTCTGCGATGCCCATGCGTATGGCCAAGCAGTTATGTCCTGAAGCTATCGTTTTACGCGGAAATACGGGTATTTACACGAAGTTCTCTAATAATGTTACAGAAGTCATCAAAGAAAGTGTTCCGCTGTATGAGAAGTCCTCTATTGATGAATTCTATATTGACCTTACCGGGATGGATCAGTTTTTTGGATGCCATAAGCTGGCGAGTGAATTACGGCAACGCATCATGAAAGAAACAGGACTGCCTATTTCTTTTGGCATGTCTATTAATAAAACGGTTTCTAAAGTAGCTACCGGAGAAGCGAAACCCAATAACCAGATACAGAT
>CAZJCZ010000115.1:0-2483 GCA_964544575.1 uncultured Flavobacteriaceae bacterium
ATTGGTTTACAATACTTGTTGTACAAATTTATTCTTTTATTTTATAAAATCATGAAATTGAGGTTTATTAGAAACAACATTGATGAATTATTCTACATATTTATAAACACAAAACATCTATAAATCAACACTAATTAAACTTTTAATAGCTTCTTAGCGTTTAATATAATCATAAGAATAGAATTTATGAAATTAAGGATTTGCTTTTTGCTTGTTCTTTTTATAATAACCAGTTGTAAAGATAAGGTCGGTGACAAATACATCTGGCATTCTCTTACAGTAACCGTAACCGCCTACAACTCCTTGGCTTATCAAACGTCTGCTGATCCAAATATAACCGCTTGGGGCGACAGTCTTGTACCTGGCATGAAATGTATTGCGGTTTCAAGAGATCTGATCAGTCGCGGACTTAAACACAAAACCCCTGTAAAAATTGAAGGATTTGATGGAATTTTTATTGTGAATGATAAAATGAATAAACGTTGGAAAAATCGAATAGATATTTACATGGATAATGATGTAAAAAAAGCTAAAAAATGGGGAAAAAGAAAACTAAAAATTAGTTATGGAGTTTTACATGCAGAAGAGAATACTCCAGAAAACGACGATGAAAACTTCATATTGACCACTTATTATTAGTATCTAAAACCTTTATTCAGGTTATAGTTAAACCTCATAAGATTTAAACTAGTCAAATAATTTTCAAAAATTCAGCTATTTGGTATAAGATTTGCTTTATACAAGGCAGGAGTGGTAAGGGCTCATGAAGCGAATACGATAAAGTAAGGCACTGGCTATCCACCTGTTTGAAATATCAATCACTTTTATAAAATAAATTGTAAGTATACTTAGAATGTTTTTCTTAATATTGACTTTTAATTAATTAGTTAATAGAATTAAAGGTTTATGGGAAAATCTAAGAATGGCGTATTAATTATTCTAGCGTTTTTTTCAATATACGTTATTTGGGGTTCAACATATCTTTTAAATAAAATTGCTGTAACCGAATTACCTCCTTTTAAAATAGCTTCAATTCGATTTATAAGTGCAGGTGTTATAATATTTATAATTGCCAAACTAATGGGTATTTCACTTGCCATTACCCGTAAACAACTTATAAATGCTATTATTGCCGGATTTTTGTTTCTAACTTTTGGTAATGGAGTCGTTGTTTGGGCACTTAAATATGTTGATAGTGGTTTTACTGCTTTGGAAATTTCGGCTCAACCATTAGTAGTTCTATTGTTAATGCGCATTTTGGAAGGTAAAAAAATTCAAACTATGTCAGTTATTGGAGTAGTGTTGGGCATTATTGGAATTTATTTACTTGTGAGCCAAAAAGAAATTATAAGTCAAGAAGGTACAATTTTAGGAATCATTATGATTTTTGCTTGTATGATAAGTTGGGGATATGGAAGTTTATTTGTGGCTAAAGCTGACCTTCCATCAAACTATTTTGTAAATACAGGTTATCAAATGCTTACAGGAGGTATCATGTTATTTATTGTCAGCCAACTTTTTGGTGAAACATGGTCGTTACCCACGGAATGGAGTAAACCTGTTCAATTTTCTTTGATTTATTTAATAATATTTGGTAGCATTGTCGCTTTTACATCCTTTAATTATTTGTTAAAAACAGTTTCTCCTGAAAAGGTTGCGACATCAACGTATGTAAATCCGATTATAGCTCTTATACTTGGTTGGTATTTTTTAAATGAACAAATTACTACCCAATCTATTGTTGCAGCTGTCATTCTCTTAACAGGGGTTTATTTTATAAATACAAAGAAAAAACTGGTACTTTATTCAAGGTTTTCTAAATAACAACGACTATTGGAATAACTAGGAATAATGATAATTAAATAAGAAACCTTATATTTGCGCTAGTTAAAGGAGATATAACTACGAAAATAGTTATAATATCTGGACCGATATTTGGGTAAAATAATAATATAAATTGTTCTTTTCCAAACATTTGTTTAGTAACACAAACCTCTTCTTAATCAACATATTATAATTTTAACTTAAACTAACGAATGGCAAAATCGCAACAAACATTTAATAAGACTGAAAAAGAAAAATTGCGTAGAAAAAAACGCGAGGATAAAAAAAAGAAAAAAGAAGCACGTAGGGCAGAAGCTAAAGAAAATCCTCAAGGTATTCAATTCGCATATGTTGATCATTACGGAAATTTAACAGATACTCCTCCAGACCCATCTTTGAAAACAAAAGTCGATGCTAAAAGTATAGAATTGGGTATACCAAAAAAGGTGGAAGAATTTTTTGACCCTATTAGAAATGGAAAAGTTTCATTTTTTGATTCTTCAAAGGGTTTTGGGTTTATTCTCGATACAGAAACTCAAGAAAAATATTTCACGCATGTTAGCGGTCTTATTGATGAAATTGCTGAAAATGATAAAGTTACCTTCGAATTAGAAAAAGGTATGAAAGGATTGAACGCCGTTCGTGTAAAGAAAAAGTAA
>CAZJCZ010000115.1:2583-3905 GCA_964544575.1 uncultured Flavobacteriaceae bacterium
GGATTTTTATCTGCGCAACACATAAGTGATTTTAATTCGTTAGAGCCAGCTATACAAAATACTGACTTATTTTTACCATCTACACATTCTTTTCAGTACATTATCGAGACTGGTGATCCGTTGACAGAAGGTGGAACTATGCCTGATATTTTGGACTTTACCGGTTATGTACCCATTAACAATAGTAGTAAATTGGGATATTTATCAATAAATTCTGAAGATAACCCAGGCGGCGTCAGCATATTGGATATTGAATTGAATGAAGAAAATGGAGAGTGGATTGTAAACAGATCAGAAGCTATTGATTTTTCAAGTTTTGCATTAATTTATCCTGGGACAATTGCTAATTGTTCGGGTACTGTTACACCATGGAATACGATTATCTCATGTGAAGAAGTGACTAGTTATGATACAGAAGATTATTGTGAAACGAATGCAGGTAGTTTAGAATGTTTATTATATTCTAAAGATACTAATAATGATGGTTATTATGATCATGGTTGGTCAATAGAGATTGATCCGGTAACCAAAACTGTAATAAATCAGGATGGTGGTCGTGACGGCCCGGATAAGTTATGGGCTATGGGTAATTTTAAACATGAAAATGTGGCTATTCGTTCCAATAAAAGAACAGTATATCAAGGTGCTGACGACACCGTAGGCGAAGGCTATTTGTTCAAATTTATTGCTGACAACCAGGAGAATCTAAGCTCTGGAGATTTATTTGTTTATAAAGGGGATAAACAAGGTAATGGAAATTGGATTCAGGTTAATAATAGTACAATCACGGAACAGAATACGACTTTAGATCAATGCGCTACATTAGGTGCGACAAGTTTTGGAGGAATAGAAGATGTTGAGATTAACCCAATAGATGGCTTTATCTATTTTGCAGTTAAAAGGGAAGATATCGGAGGAGGAATTGAAAGAGGTGTAGTTTATAAATTTGATGATTCAAATCCGCTTGATGGAACTGCTAATGTAGATATGGAGATCTACGTAGGTGGTGATATCAGTTACGATGGTGTTCCTTGGGGAAACGGAACAGATAATTTAGTATTTGATAATTTAGGGAATTTATGGGTGGCACAGGATGAAAGTGGTATTGACCCCAGGAATTATATATGGCTTGTTGAAAATGGTCACACCCAGAATAATCCGAGTGTAAAAATATTTGCTAGGACCCCAAAAGGTAGTGAACCTACCGGATTGACTTTTTCTCCTGATTACAGATATTTATTCATGTCTATTCAGCATCCTGATGAAAATAATAATGTAACGAGCCAATTAGATGGGTTTGGGATTCCACGAAGTTTTGACAA
>CAZJCZ010000115.1:4005-6812 GCA_964544575.1 uncultured Flavobacteriaceae bacterium
TTTTTAAAAATACTTATAGATCATAATTGGATCGTTGAGAAGATTCTAATTTCGAAATAGGTTTTATATATCTTATTGCTTATAAATTATATATAATCACTATAAATAAGTCATTTATTAATGAAATAAATAATCATTTTTAGATTTAATTTTATATTTATAGAAAATTAAATCAAAGTAATGAAAATCTTGCTATTTTCCCTCCTCGTTCTAATCACAACTTTTACTTTTTCTCAAAAAAAAATCCTCGATCACCAGGATTTAGAAATTTGGAATACTATAAAAAATCCAACCATTTCACCTAATGGAAGTTATATTATGTATTCTTTAGAAAGGGGTGAAGCAGATAATTTATTAAAAATTAAAGATGCTAAAGCTTCAATAATTTTAGAACATGACAGAGCACAAAAAGGTCAATTCACTTTCGATTCTCACTACGCATTATTTACGATTAAGGCATGGAAAGATAGTATATCAGAAATGAAGCGAAAAAAGGTTAAGAAGGATAAATTGCCTAAAGACACATTAGGCATTTACAATCTTATAGATAATTCACTCATTAAAATTGCAAATATAAAATCCTATAAAATTCCAGAAAAATGGTCTGGCTTTATTGCTTATCAATTCGAAGCAAATAAATCTCCTGAAAAGGAAAAAGATAAGGATGATAAATCGGAGGATAAGAAAAAGGAAAAGAAAAATAAGGTAAAGAAAGTAGGAAAGGAAAATGGCTATCATTTAGCATTGCGAAATCTGGTTACTAAAAAACAAGACACATTTAAATATGTGACTAATTTTTCGTTCGCAAAAAAAGGAAAACGATTTGCTTTTACCACTTCTGGAGATGATAAAAAAGAAAAAGCCGGGGCATATATAATTAACTTAGAAACTAACGTGCTTACTCAAATTCATGAAATTGACAAGGCAAAATATTATCAATTAAATTTTAGTGAGACCGGTAAAAAACTGGCATTTATCGTTGATGAAGACACTACTAAGGTCCAAGTTAGACCGAACAAATTATTTTCATGGATAGAAGGTAACGATTTGGCCGAAAAACTAGTTGATGCCACCTCTGCTCCACAAGGTTATAGAGTTTCTTCAGATGGCCGAATTAATTTTTCGAAAGATGAAACAAAACTATTTTTTGGGTTGGCAACTCCATCTATTGTGAAAGATACGACTTTAATAGACGATGAAATTGTAAATGTTGAAGTATGGGCATATGACGAACCAAGGCTATATACTGTACAGGAATTGCAAAAGAAAAATGATATAAAGAAATCATACACAACAGTCATAAACTTAAATGATAATAAATTAACTCAAATAGCTACTTCAGATTATCCAATGGCCTCTTTAGGCAATGAGGGTAATGCCACATTCGCGTTGGTAAGTACACCAATACCATACCAACTAGAAAGCCAATGGACAGGTAATAGAGCTAGTGATTATGCCGTAGTAAACACCATTACGGGCGAAACCAATAAAGCTCTTAATAAAATTTCTGGCAGAATAAGGTTGAGTCCTGCAGGAAAGTATGCTTTCGGGTATAATGTTGCTGATAGTACTTGGTTTACATATGACTTGGCAGCGAATAAATATTTAAGCCTTACTAAAGGAAAAGTATTTTATGATGAGTTGAATGATTCACCAAGACATCCGGGTTCTTATGGTGCTGCAGGTTGGACCAAAGATGACAAATCCCTTCTTATTTATGATAGATATGATATTTGGAAATTTAATCCAGACAGCGGATCAAGTACAAGATTAACGAAAGGAAGAGAAAATACTACTACGTATAGATATGTTAAACTAGATATTGAAAAACGTTATATAGATACCAATGAAAAATGGCTGTTAACAACCTTAAAGGAATCAAATAAAAATTCAGGATATTTTGAATTTAATCCGAAAAATAATAAGGGTAAACAATTAATAGATGGAGCATTCCGATATTCCAGCCCAATTAAAGCAAAGTTAAGTGATAAACTTATTTTTACGCGTCAATCATTTACGGAATATCCCAATATTCGTTATTCAGATTTAAATTTTAAAAAGCCAATAGTTATAAGTAATGCCAATCCACAGCAAAAGGATTATAATTGGGGCACTGTTGAATTGGTGAAATGGACATCATTAGATGGCAAAGAACTTACAGGAATGCTGGTTAAACCGGAGGATTTTGATCCGGCCAATAAATATCCTATGATAGTAAATTTCTATGAAAAAAGTTCAAATAGATTGCATTCTCACAGAACCCCTTCACCCGGTAGATCAACTATAAATTATAGCTTTTATGCCAGTCGAGGTTATCTTATTTTTAATCCGGATGTTTATTATAAAATTGGTTATCCTGGCGAAAGTGCCTATAATTGTGTAATCCCCGGTGTAACATCACTCATCGAAAAAGGATTCGTTGATAAAAATAATATTGGTGTTCAAGGTCATAGTTGGGGCGGATATCAAATTGCCTATTTAGTAACTAAAACAGATATATTCAAAGCGGCAGAATCGGGTGCTCCAGTAGTAAATATGATAAGTGCTTACGGAGGAATTCGTTGGGGGTCAGGATTAAGTCGTCAGTTTCAATACGAACATACACAAAGTAGAATAGGAGGAACCCCCTGGGAATTTCCGGCAAGGTATATAGAAAATTCGCCAATTTTTACTATTGATAAGATCAACACACCCTTATTGGTGTTGCATAACGACGCAGATACTGCGGTGCCTTGGTATCAAGGGATTGAATTTTTTGTAGCGTTGAGAAGACTTGGAAAGCCTTCGTGGCTATTGAATTATAATGG
>CAZJCZ010000116.1:0-2171 GCA_964544575.1 uncultured Flavobacteriaceae bacterium
TAACAAGGGTTTCAAATAATTAATTTAAGATGGGAAAAATTGCCGTAATTGGATTAGGATTAATTGGGGGGTCGTTAGCTTTAGAGTTAAAAAAAGTTACTTGGTCAACTATTTATGGTGTAGATAGCAACCCAGAGCATTTACAAAAAGCTCTTGATCTTGGTTTAATTTATAAAAAAGCGAACATTGAAATAGTTAAAAATGTTGATATCGTTATCATTGCGGTTCCCGTTAATGTAATTCCAAATTTAGCTGTTCAAGTTTTAGATTTAATTAATGAAAATACATTGGTTTTTGATGTTGGGTCAACCAAACGAGGTGTTTGTGAGGCTATAAAAAATCATTCTAAAAGAAAAAACTTTGTAGCAGTACACCCTATTTCAGGTACTGAATTTTCAGGCCCGGAAGCTGCGATTTATAATTTATTTACTGATAAAGTAAATATTATTTGTGAGCAACATTTAAGTAGTAAAGAAATGGTTCAACGCGTTGTGTCATTATTTGAAAAAATTAAAATGCGCAATGTTTTTATGGATTCTGCGGAGCAGCATGATAAACATATTGCTTATGTATCTCATTTATCTCATATAAGTTCCTTCATGTTAGGAAAAACAGTGTTGGAAATCGAACCAGATGAAGAGAATATTTTTAATATGGCGGGAAGTGGATTTAGATCTACCGTAAGGTTGGCAAAAAGTTCACCTGCCATGTGGACTCCTATTTTTTTACAAAATAAAGATAACATCCTAAAATCATTAACGGAATATATTAAGAACTTGGAGACCTTCAAACAATTAATTTTAGACGGCTCTAGTGATGAAGTATACGACGTAATGCAAAATACAAATAGAATTAAAAACATACTAGATGGTATAGTTAAATAATCGGTATGCATTTAATGGTCTATATATCAACGCATTAAATAAATAAAATAATAATAATAAATACTGATTAGTATTTTATTCAATTTACAGGAAATATTATGAAATCAACAAATTTTTCAACTTGGTTAGCGGAAATGGAATTACCGCATCCATTAGTAATTGCAGGACCTTGTAGTGCAGAATCAGAAGAACAAGTTTTAAAAATAGCCCATCAACTTAAAGATACAGATGCAACAGTTTTTAGAGCAGGTATTTGGAAACCTAGAACCAGACCTGGGAATTTTGAAGGTAATGGTGCTAGAGCTCTTCCATGGATTGCTAAAGTTAAGGAAGAAACAGGCATGCTTACTACCGTAGAAGTAGCTAATGCTCAACACGCCAAACTAGCATTAGAGTTTGATATCGATATTATATGGATAGGAGCACGAACAACAGTAAATCCTTTTGCTATTCAAGAAATAGCTGATGCCTTACAGGGTACAGATAAAATTGTGTTGGTTAAAAACCCTATAAATCCTGATTTAGATTTATGGATTGGGGCAATTGAGCGTTTTCATACTGCCGGAATAAAAAATTTAGGCGCAATACATAGGGGATTTTCTTCGTATAAGAAAACAAAATATAGAAACACCCCACAATGGCAAATACCAATTGATTTAAAAGAAAAATATCCAACTTTACCTCTCATTTGTGACCCTTCGCATATTTGCGGTGAAAGAGATGGTCTTTTTGACGTTTCCCAGACTGCTCTTGATCTTAAATTTGATGGATTAATGATTGAAACGCATTTTGATCCTGATAATGCTTGGAGTGATGCGAAACAACAAATTACCCCTGCTCGTTTAAGCCAAATTACTGATGAACTTAAAGTAAGGAAAGATAGGGTAGTAGAAAAAGATTCTGTTGAAAGACTTAATGAGTTAAGAGGAGAAATTAATATACTCGATAAAAAACTTGTAGATCTTTTAACCGAAAGAATGGACGTTGTTGAAAATATAGGTCAAGTAAAAAAAGAAAAAAATGTGGCCATTCTACAACGTACCAGATGGCATGATATCATTAAAAAAGTTGTTGACATGGGTGAAGAAAATGGATTAAGCAAAGATTTCATAGAACGCATTTTTAAATCAATACATCAAGAATCTATTCAACATCAAGAGAGAATAGTAAATAGCTGAGACTAGTTTTGTTTATGTAATTTTACAACAAAATGAAACTTTAAGTGAAACCTAAACATATTTTGGTAATTCGCCTTTCGGCAATGGGTGATGTAGCTATGAGTGTCCC
>CAZJCZ010000116.1:2271-6690 GCA_964544575.1 uncultured Flavobacteriaceae bacterium
AGAAATGTAAACAAAGTTTTTAAACAGTTAAAAACTACGCATCAGCGATATGCCGACGTTTTTAGAAACTTAGGTTTTAAAGTAGATATATCCAACCCGACATTCCCAAATAAACCTGATCTATCTTCTGAACTTTTAAAAATTATCTCTTCAGATCATTTTAATTGGATAGGCATTGCTCCTTTTGCTCAATATCAATCTAAAATGTATCCATTAGATTTAATTGAAGATGTTATTTCTAAGCTAGTTTCACTCAACCAATTTAAAATATTTCTTTTTGGAGGTGGAGCTAAAGAAATAAAAATATTAAATTCTGTTGCAGCTAAATTTGATAATGTCATTTCTGTTGCCGGGAAATTAAACCTCTCAGATGAAATAATCCTTATTTCAAATTTAGATTGCATGGTGAGTATGGATTCCGCTAATTCACATTTAGCTGCCATGCAAGGTGTTAAAACTATTACACTTTGGGGAATTACTCATCCTTTTGCAGGCTTTGCACCCTTTAACCAACCTAAAGATCATATTCTAATACCGGATTTAGATAAATATCCTAATATACCATGTTCTGTTTATGGAAATAAGGTTTGTGTTGGTTATGAAAATGTAATGAGAAGTATTCTACCTAATAAAGTTGTTGAAAAAATTAAAAGCACAATATAAAATAGGCCTCTTTTAAAGAGGCCTATTGAATAATATTAGATTCTTCTTAATCTATTGCAGGAATTCGTAATACTTGTCCCGGATAAATTTTATCTGGATGTGCAAGCATCGGTTTATTAGCTTCAAATATTACTGGGTACTTCATCGCATTACCATAATATTTCTTTGCAATTTTACCTAAAGTATCTCCGCTCACAACCGTATGAAATTGAGCTTCCGGTTCTTGAATAGCTGTTGTCATTCTATCATCAACACTTGCAATTCCTTCAGTATTTCCTACTACCAAAACAGTTTTTTCACGAGTTGCTTGATCCTCAGCTTCACCATAAATTGTTGCTAAATCTCCATCAACGGTTATATCTAAATCTGTAACTCCAAAGCCTAAAGATTCAACAGCATTTACCAGTTTTACTGATTTTGCAGCAGCGGCTTCAGCAGCCTCTACTTCTGTAGTTTTGCCTATTCCAAAAACCTTAGCTCCGGCATTTTTAATAAATGAAAATAATCCCATAATTCTTATTTTTTTTAATTGATTAATAAATAGTTTTTACGATGACAAGATACGATTATTTTACTTTTTTATAAAAATAATTGGATGTTTAATGTTTATTGTAAAATTGTACATTTGTATAAAACCATCTTGTTTTGATAATACATAATTTCGAGAATCAAAATTCTGTTTTAAATCAATTTATTGCTGAAATAAGAGATAGAAACATTCAAAAAGATGCAATGCGTTTCAGAAGAAATATTGAACGTATTGGTGAAATCCTAAGTTATGAACTCAGCAAATCTTTGAATTATAAAAATACAACCTTAGAAACACCTTTTGGGAGCAAAGATGTGGCACTGTCTTACAATAACCTCATTTTATGTTCAGTTTTACGAGCGGGGTTACCTCTACATCAAGGGCTTCTGAATTATTTTGATAAAGCTGAAAATGCCTTTATATCTGCTTATAGACATCATCCTCAAGGCAGCGATGAATTTGAAGTAATAGTTAAATATTTTGCATCGCCATCCTTAACTAATAAAACTTTAGTTTTAACTGACCCCATGCTTGCAACAGGTAAGACCTTGGAAAATACTTTTAACGCTTTGAAGAGTCATGGAATTCCTAAAGAAATTCACATAATCTCTGTAATTGGTTCGAAGGAAGGGGTTGAATATGTTAAAAAAATCTTTCCAAAAGATACTCATTTATGGATAGCAACAATTGACGACGAATTGAACGATAAAGGATATATTATTCCCGGTATCGGAGATGCTGGGGACTTAGCCTTTGGGGTAAAATTATAATAAATATATCGAAATTGTTACTGCTAAAAACAAATACAAAAACACATCTTTAAACCATTTTTCTTTCTCGATTTGCAAATAATTGGTAAAAATAATAGCAGTTGGGAAAAACATAAAGATAAACTCGGATCCATTTTTATCAATTGAGGTCAATACAATTATTACGCTCACTAACAAGTGAAATAATACCAATAACCATGAGGTTTTAAATTCATTATTAACACTTGAAATTTTTATCGTGGTCGGTAGAATTGTCCACAATAAAAAACCTATTATTATTGTAATAGGAACGAGCATTCTAAGAGAATTATAATCTAAAAACGAAAAATTATAATTCAATTGCCAGTTATAATTATCAAAGTCATCAGAGATAAAAAGAAATACTCCAAAAATTAAAATTGGTGTCAAAAATCCAATTAATGGTATGATTACATTACGAAGCGTGGCCTTTTTAAAAGTTGAAATCGCCGCATAAACCAAAAATAAAAACAAAAAGCACCATGGGTAAACTATTGTTGCTATACCAACCCAAAAAGCACCATCGAAAATCTTTTCATTAATATCCTTATTTGTTCTTAGGCTATAAATTCTTCTATATGCAAATAATAATATAACGTTGGTTATAATCAATAAATAATTTGTCGTCGATAAAGGAAACATCCCAAAAAAAAGAACCATTAAAAACAGAACGTAAGAATTGTCTTTTGAAAGTCCATTTTTTCTAATGATAAAATTTACTATAAAAAATGTAAGAAGTAAAATTAAAAAAAATAGTACTTTTTTTGAAAGTATTATAAAATCTAAGTTTACATCCATACTATAAAAAGATGAAACACTATATATCAACGCCAAAATAGCAATAACGACTAAAGTGTTAAAGGGTTTTGTTGTATTAAAAAAATTAGCAATCATTAGTAATATTTTATACTTTTGCCCAGTAAATATACTTAAGAAATGATTGCGAACAATATTTTTAGAGCTATTGGTGAATTTTGCACAAATGTTTTGTTTTATCCTTATAATTTTTTTAGATCATTAGATGGATGGTGGGCTTCTAACGCCATTAGCATCATAATAATAATAATTGGTTTTATTGCATTGTTTTACTGGCTTGGTCAAATGATAAAGTATAAAAAAGCAAGCCTACAATAGATTTTCAATCTTTACATTTTGGGAAGTAAAAATAAATTAAAACGATTTCGTGAAAATGAAACGTTTACAAATGTAATTCAGCCTTCTCGTAAAGAAATTTTCGACGGTTTCCACTTAAAAGGAAAATGGAACACATTTTTTAACAACAGCAACCCTATTCTATTAGAACTTGGGTGTGGTAAAGGTGAATATACTTTAGCTCTAGCCAAGCTAAATCCTAACTTTAATTACATTGGTATCGACATTAAAGGAGCACGATTTTGGAAAGGTGCCAAAACTGCTTTAGAGCAAAATCTAACCAATGTAGCATTTCTAAGAACTCAAATTGAACTCATAGATTTATGTTTTGGTGATAATGAAATTGATGAAATTTGGATAACGTTTCCAGATCCTCAAATTAAGTTTACACGAATGAAACATCGTTTGACTAATCCGAATTTTTTAAAAAAGTATCAAAAAATTCTTATCCCAAAAGGTATTGTACATCTTAAAACTGATAGTGAATTTTTACATGGTTACACCTTGGGATTGTTGATTGAAGGTAATCATGAAATATTATATTCTCATCACGATATTTACAATAATCCAAATGCTCCCGAAGAGGCCACCTTAGTCAAAACATTTTACGAAAATCAATTTTTAGAACAAAAAAAAGCAATAACTTATATTAAATTTCGAACCAATTATAACTAATTAGTTCTTTTATATTTTTTGTTTAGATTCACCATTATTTAATAGAATTAGGATGGGTAAAAATGATAATTTTTTTGAAAAAGTGTATGAAGTTACCAGAAAAATACCATATGGTAGGGTTACATCATATGGTGCTATCGCTAAATATTTAGGGGCCGCAAGATCTGCAAGAATGGTTGGGTGGGCTATGAATGCGAGTCATTACGATGATTCGATTCCGGCACATAGGGTTGTAAACAGGCTGGGCTTATTGACTGGAAAACATCATTTTGATGGTACAAATTTAATGCAACAACTTTTAGAAAGTGAAGGGATCATAATTAAAGACGCAAATATTGTTGATTTTGAAGATGTTTTTTGGGATCCATCAAGTATAGTTAAATAATATTTAAAGCCTCCAACAATAAATTTATGTCTTTTCTGTTTTATTTTGATACTTTTAAAATGATGCTTTTGCATTATTTTTGTTAAATTGCACCAAAAAAGGGTTATTACATGAAAATTTTTCGCAAAATACTTTTATTAATAGTATTTCTTCCTCTTTCAAATTCGTTTGCTCAATTAAATTTGAGTCATGAAGTTGGTGTTTCTTTTGGACCGGTTACTATGCAA
>CAZJCZ010000117.1:0-6662 GCA_964544575.1 uncultured Flavobacteriaceae bacterium
TCTTTACGAAGTTCAGCCATTGGGACTTTATGATGACCACCTACGTTAATTCCTCGCAGAAACGCAACATGTTTTTCTTTTACTTTTTTCGATTTCATACAGTTCTTATTAAAATATCGATAACAGCTGGTTCATGAAACGTTGCATCTCAATATGAGCGCTATAATTTCATCTGCATTACTAGCAACAGTTTTATATATGTTATAAAATTTCTTTTGGAATTATTTTTCTCGTCCAAGTTTTTAAACGCTTAAATTTATTTACCTCTGAATCGGGATTGTATTCTAATGTTGTTTCCCACGAATTCTCAGGTTTAAATTCTTCTTCCATACCTTTTAAGACACCTCTAGAAATTTTATCAGAGTGAACAACAACAACAGAATGTGCTTATTAATTTTTTTTCAACCCTTTAATCACAATATTCCCAGTACCTGATCTATCACAAGGATAACTAAAAGCTTCCCGCGCTTTTTGCGGATTGTTAATAGTTTCATAGAACTCGTCAAGAAACTTGAGCGTTTGATTTTGGTATCTAAGGCTTAATAATGGGTTGTCTTTGTAGAGTGCATAAAAATCATCTTTAAGTTGGTTGAAGAATTCAAATACCTCTGTGAACTGATTCATTTTTGGTATACAATAGCCCCTATATCTTCTCTGTAAGGTGGAGCTCATTTGAAGTTCTGCAGCCGGTATGGCATAAGGAGCCCTCACAATTCCAGCATGATCAAAATCATAAGGTATTGCAATAGGTAAGCTAATTGAATCAACAGTAATCAGTTTAATATTTTGCAGGAACTGTATTGACCAGTCAGTATTCCCGATCATATATTCGAAAACGGCCATTTTCAAAAAGTCCTCTTTTTGAATGCTATTAGGACGTAAGCCATTTTTCTTTAAAGAATTGGCGAGATTTCGCATGGCCATCTGCTTTTCTTCTTCAAGTAGAATTCCGTAATAGGGATCTGAGCTTTTATTTTTTACAGTGTCCTGATAGATGACTTTCACCAGCCTAGCCTTAAAACTTTTAGGTGTGATAAGATTATATAATTTGTAAACTAAGTATTCATGTATAACGTATTGATCACCCCGGCAAGGTGTCACAAACTTCAATTTGTCCTGGCCCTCAAAGACAGAACTTTTTGGAGTAGACGATTTCGAAAAATTCAATAATATGGGGGGGTATTTGCAATTCGAAGAAAGCTTACGAAAGTGCCCTCGAGTTTTAATTTTAATGGGAATTTTAATGGCATTCTGATCAGACTGATAGTGTAAAGCAGCAACGTGGTATTGGGGATCATCTCCACGATCCTTGAATAATGCTTTCAAGTCGCCTTGCAAAGTAAACTCCAATACTTCATCGGAATCAAAAAGATTTGATGACTGACCCACGGCATGACTCAATAAAAAAAAACTCGCCAGGAAAAGAAGGACATGTTTTGTTTCTCTTTTTAAAAATGAGATGTACCCATGGAATTTGGTAAACATGATGCAAGCCATTTGGTGAGTTTGGACTGTATAGATCTTTTATAGAATTTGAAAGATAGGGAAATATCTGGAAAATAGAAAACAGTTAGAATAGTATAGAACGGCGCAGTATAAACAGATCTTTTAATGATCTTATACAATGTTAGCTAGTTTTTCTCTATACTCGTCTAAAATGCCAGGAACAACTTCTAGCTTATTACTGCGCATCATGTCTACACTATCATCTCTTATTGATGGGTAGATTTTGGTTTTCTTGTTACAATTAATTTTACTTTCGAAATAATTTTATATTCTTTCAAACATTAAAATATCCCTAATAATCATTTTTTAACTATACGTTCGTTCAATACACGATTTTTCAAATAAGCTTTAACATCTTATATACTAATAAATATATTGACTTATCCTTTAAAAAAACTGGATAACAGAACATTTGTATTGGTTAAATAAGTAATACAAAAAAGGGGCAAGTTTCATACCCCCTTTTATTTAAAAGTTCCTATTCTGTGGTTACAGGAAAGCCTCTATCTCTCATTAGAGCTTCAATTTTCGCATCACGTCCTCTAAATAATCGATAGGCTTCAGCAGGATCAACAGAGTTTCTTGGCGCAAATAAATATTTAACAAGTTTGTCGGCCATTTCTCTATCATAAAAACCTCCAGGGGCTTCAGCAAAAGCTTCAGAAGCATCAGATGTCAATACATCTGCCCACATATAACCATAGTAAGCTGTTGCGTATCCTTCGCCTGAGAATACATGACCAAAATGAGGTGTTCTGTGACGCATTGGTAATTCTTTTGGCATTTTTAATTCTGCAAGTGTTTTGCGTTCAAATTTGTCTATATCTATATTTGTAGGATCTGCAAGGTGCAATTTCATATCCATAATTGCTGATGCCAAATACTCTGTAGTAGAGAATCCTTGATTAAATGTAGCTGCATTCTTGATTTTTGCAACTAATTCTGTTGTCATTGGCTCGCCTGTTTTATTATGCATTAAAAAGTTATTGATAACATCATCTGTAGATAACCAACGTTCTAGTAATTGGGATTGGAATTCTGTGTAATCTCTAACACCACCATTTAGAGTTGGGTATTTTACATTCGAAGAGAAGAAGTGAAGTGCATGTCCAAATTCATGGAAGAAAGTAGTAGCATCATCCCAAGACACTAATAGTGCTTCTCCCGGAGCTGGTTTTACAAAGTTTGAATTGTTAGAGGCTAATACATTTTTTTTACCGTCAAAAGTAGTATGACTTCTATATGTTGTTGCCCAAGCTCCAGAACGTTTACCTTGTCTTGCATAAGGATCAAGATACCAAAGTCCAATGTTTTCACCTGAATCTTTGTCTGTTACTTCCCAAACTTTTACGTCTTCATGAAAAACTGGAACTGAGCCTTCTGGCACAGGAGTAAATTTGTAATTAAACAATCTTCCTGCCACATAATGCATAGCACCTGTTAGTTTATCGAGTTGTAAGTATTGTTTTACTTCATCTGAGTCTAAATCGTATTTTACTTTCCTAACTTTTTCAGCATAGTGGCGATAATCCCAAGGTTCTATAGTGATTTTGTCGCCATTCTTATCTGCTACCGCTTGCATATCTGTTACTTCTTCAGCAACTCTTGCAATGGCAGCCGGCCAGACAGCCTCCATAAGTGCCATCGCATTTTCTGGTGTTTTTGCCATTCTATCTTGTAAACGCCATTCAGCATAATTTTTATATCCTAATAGCTCTACACGCTCTCTACGAAGTTTAAGAATATCTGCAATTATTTGATTATTATCATACTCATCGTCATTGTCTCCTCTGGAATAGTAATTGGTCCAAACTTGTTTACGCAATGCTCTTTCTGTAGAATAGGTTAAGAAAGGATCCATTGAAGAGCGTGTGTTGGTAATGACATATTTACCTTCTTGTCCTTTGTCTGCGGCAATTTTTGCTGCAGATTTAATAAATCCATCGGACAAACCTCCTAATTGTTCTTTTGTTAAATAGGTAATATAGTTTTCTTCATCGTGTAATACATTGTTTGAAAACTTAGTATATAGACTGGACAGTTCTTTGTTAATGGCCGCATATCGTTCTTTTTTTTCTTTATCAAGTTCTGCTCCATTCATTTCAAACCCTTTATACGTTAGCTCAACAACACGTTGTTGGTCTGCATCAAGAGGTTTTTCTTGTGAGGCATCATAAACAGCTTTTACACGATTAAATAACTTTTCATTTTGTGTAATTTTAGATTGAAATTCAGAAAACAAAGGTGCCAATTCAGTTTGAATAGCTCTAAATTCTGGTGTTGACATATTGCTGCTTAAAATACCATAATAGCGAAACCCTCTATCTAGTTCTTGTCCTGCACGTTCCATTTCTACAATGGTATTTTCAAAAGTAGGAGCATCTGTATTATTTGCTATAGCATCAATATCTTTAAGATTTAACTCCATGCCTTGAAGCATTGCGGCTTTTACATCTTCGATCTTCATTTGGTCAAAAGCAGGAACACCACCGTAAGGTCCTGTCCATTCTTTTAATAATAAGTTATCGACGACGAGGTCTTCGTTTTTTTCTTGCTTACAACCAACTAATACAACCAAAGCTAATAATAAGAGAATCAATTGTTTTGTTCTTAAATGTTTTATCATTGTGTTAAATTTAAATTAAAAATGTAATACCAAAAATTAGCTTTACAATTTACAAAAAATGAAAGCGAATAGTTATTAAAACATAATGAATTACTCAAGTATTTTTAAACCTTTTATGTTGATGTTTCTTAAAGAACGATCTGAAGTGCCTGAAGGTTAAACAAAACAAGAAAATAATTATCAAACAGTGCTTAGCTATTGTTATGAATTTCCAAATTAGAAGGCTATAATTTTAGGTTGAGTCGGGCATTAAAACTTTAGCTTTTATTTATTGCTTCGGAGCGACTTCACCATTGTTTATGATGTAAAATATCAATGAATTTTTTTACTTTCAAAAACTTCGCGCATATGAAAGAATAAGATATTTGTGCAATTTTGTCTGTATGGTTTCTGCGGTATTAAAACGATAACCAAGCCAATAATCATTCCGCCCGGAGCGATGTTTAATATCAAAACCTCCATAAAAAAATCTATTTTCTGAACTTACTAAAAAAACAGAATTATCAGTGAAAACAGGACCTTCTAATAGGGCATTATGAGCCACAAAACGATAACCCGCACGTAAAGTAAAAAACACTTCCATTTCCGTCGATCCAATTCTGTTATAGGCCATACTTGAGTACATGGCTTGCCGCCTCCCAAAATGGGCAATAAATTCAGGTTGAGCGTAAATATCTTTTGTGCCTAAAGCGAGTTTTGACCTTACAGCTAAGTACACACTAAAATTGTTCGGAGACAATTGCCACTCGTGGGTGTATGAAGCATATAGGTTGGTATGAACCTTATTGGCAAGTTCATGGGCCCACGTGGGAGGTTTAGGAATAGAAAGAGCGTTATGGTACCATCGGTGAAAATCTCCAGAACCCGATACTTTACCTACCAGTCCTAAAATAAAATTAGTTTCAAAGCTATGATTGTCTTTAACATAAGACCATCCAGTATTAACTTCAATATAACCAGCATAAGGACGATCCATTTCCGCAAGGTTCGTAGTGTTTAATTTAGATGGTGTATAAATTTGTTGAACTAAAGCTATTGAAATTTGTTCCTGACCAGATTTGAAAACTACATTATCTAACAACCTATTATAAGATAAAAATAAACCCGAGGTGTAGTATCTGTCAGAAAAAGTTAAAAAGTCATTATCATGCCTTAAGCTAATTTTATGTTTTATATCATCTTTAACAGTATTGTCTTGATAATCTTGTCCAAATATAGGCGTAATAATACTTAAACTTAACACCAAAAAATATAAATGAATTGCAAACTTTTTAAACTTGTGACGGACATAAATGTATAGAAATATGCAGGTATTCAATAGGTCGAAGTATTAAAAAGATTTATCATCCTTAAAGGTTGATTATAATGAAGACTAACGTTTTTGTAAGGTTAGTTGCACAAGCCCTAAGGTAGCAAAAAGAGATGAACGTGCAGGAAAATCGGCTGACTAAAAATACACAAACTTTGATAAAGCAACATAGAAAGCATTAATTTTATGCGTTGTTGCAGTTCGTACTTTTTTGTTACTTACTTAATTTTAGTATTCTAAATGCCCCTTGAATTACTAAAGCAAAAACAATTGTTCCTATAATTAAATCCGGTTTGCTTGAATTCAGCCAATTGACTAAAAGTCCAGCGATAATTACTCCTAAATTGATAATTACGTCATTTGAAGTGAAAATCATACTTGCTTTCATATGTGCATCTTCTTTGGTTTTTGACTTTTGAAGCAGATAAAGACAAATTCCATTAGCGATTAAGGCTAAAGCCGAAATATAAATCATTGTCGAAAAATTAGGAAGTGTTTCTGCTCCTAAAAACCTTCTTAAAACTTCTACAAACCCAATAATTGCAAGCGTTATTTGAAAATACCCTGCAATTTTCGCAATTTTCTTTTTTTTGATTAAAGTTCCACCAACTGCGAAAAGACTAATACCATAAACAAAAGAGTCGGCAAGCATATCCAAACTATCAGCAATTAATCCCATTGATTCAGAAATCACTCCAGTTGTCATTTCTATTAGGAAAAAGACGAAGTTAATGGCAAGAACTGTCCAAAGCAGTTTTCTTTGATTTGAGTTTTCTGAGAATTCGGTTTGATCTGTTTGTTCAGTTGTAAGTTTTTGTGCTCCTAAATTCAATTCTATAATTGACCTTTCAATTTGGTCAATCTCTCCATCGTGAAAAACAGACAATTTTCGGTTAGGAATATCAAAGACAAGATTTTTAATACTTGAAATTCCGTCCAGTTTGATTCGGATTAAACTTTCCTCTGAAGGACAGTCCATTTTGGTTATTTCAAATATTGTTTTTTCCATTTAAGATTCATTTTTTATCACATTACTCTCTCAACCATAGACATAGTATTCAATATGCAGTGAGCAATAATTAAAGGCCATAAATTCCGCTTTACAATTAAATCAATCTTGATTCTTTTTCTTTTGATTTAATCTACTTCCAATTCCGGCACCCAATGCTACTCCTATTGCACTTCCTATTGCTATCCCAATCGCCATTCCTAAAGCTAATT
>CAZJCZ010000118.1:0-6651 GCA_964544575.1 uncultured Flavobacteriaceae bacterium
GTTACACAATATTGTCCCGAATATTTCGACGCTGAAGCAAAAGCTGCCTTATCCATAAGTGATAAAATAAAACCGCCATGAATCTTGCCATTAAAATTAGAATGAGAAGGAAGCATCAATTCAGTTAAAAAAATCTCAGATTCTTCTGTTGTTTTAAAAATACTTTCCATTAAAGCTTATTCTGTTTTTTCGACTTTTGTTACAAAATATTTTGTGTCACCTAACCAAGGAAACGTGGCAAAACGCTCTTTATACATTAATTTCACGCTCTGTCCTTGAAAGTCTTGTAAATCCTTTATTACCCCTTTTTCATTATCCTCAACTGAAAAACTAAAAATTTGAGCTTCAGAAACTCCTTGACTTATTTCACCTTCCCAAGTTTTAAATACAACGCCTTTGTGACTAAATTTCACCAACTCTCCTGCCCTATAGCCTTCGCTATAGGTTGCATAATAAATAAATAAAAAGTAAACTACCGTTACAGCAATAATTATTGACAAAACAATGGCTAATACTTTTTTCATTAGTAAAACTATTTTGACCAAAAATAGGCAATAAATTCGCTATTTATTTAACCTAAATCTCTAAAAGTATTTAAAATTACAATATTATTTATTTTGTAAGGCCTCCAAAATTCTTTCAGGAGTAACGGGCATTCTGTTTACTCTAGCTCCACATGCATCAAAAACCGCATTTGCGATGGCACCTCCAGTACAGACAATAGCTGGTTCTCCTCCTCCTTGTGGCTTGGAATCCATTTTATCAATAAAAACACATTCAATTTTTGGTGTATTAGAAAAACGAGCTATTTTATAATTCTTAAAATTTCTTGATTTAACTTGACCTCCTTTAAACATAATGTCTTCGTATAGGGAATACCCTAATCCCATAGTAATGCCTCCCTCAGTCTGCACCTTAGCACCGTGTGGATTTACCACCTGTCCCATATCCTGGGCACAAACAACCTTAATTGGTTGCACTACTCCGGTCTTTTTGTCAACATGAACTTCAGCGATCATAGCCACTAAGGTACCTGCGTCAGCCCCAAGAGCAATCCCATATCCATGGCCCTCCGATTTTTCTCTATCCCAGCCAAAGGTTTCTGCAGCGAGTTTTAGAGTAGCAGACATGTTTTGATCTTTCATGTTCTTTAGCCTAAACTCCAATGCATCAATTCCCGCCGCATATGCTGTTGCATCTATATGTGATTCGCGGGCAAAAGTGGTTGAATTGTTTCCCGGAGCCCTCCATGCACCAGTGCCAAAAGGATGTATATCTCTATCATTAAAAATTCTTGTGCGATTATTAGGGATGTCATAAAAGAGTTTTGTGCCTCTTGTACCCGCACAATAAATATCAAAGTTCCATAATTTTAGTTTCCCATTATTGTCAACACCGGATGCAACTTTCATAAGTGCTGCAGGCCTGAACATATCGTACATGAATTCTTCTTTCCTGCTCCATACTAGTTGAACCGGTTTACCACATATTTTAGCAATTCTAGCGGCTTCAACAGCCTGACGGTTATAAATTTTACCCCCAAAGCCTCCACCAAGGAAAATTTGTTTTATATGGACTTTTTCTAAAGGCATACCAAACGTTTTTGCCAATTCTTCACGAGTTCCAAAAGGTGTTTGTGTAGAGGCCCACATGATCAGTTTATCATCTTTAAAATAACAAGTTGCTGTATGCGTCTCTATTGAGGCGTGCGCTTTATAGCCATCATGATAATTTGCTTCAATTAAAGTTTTTGAACCTTCTTTTCCATCATTCAGACTGCCCCCTTCTTCAAATACTTTACTTTGAGTAATATTTTTCTCAAAATATTCAAAAATAGTTTCATTATCTGCTTTAACTTCAGGTTCTTCCCATGTAACATTTAGTTTTTTAGCAGCCCTATTGGCAACTTCCGGATCAGCATGTACTACGGCAATCAAATTCCCATCTTCAACCATTTCTACGCCCTCAAATACATCTAAACCTGAAGCATCTACTTGTATCTTTTGGGAGCCATAGGCAGGTGGCCTAACTATCGTCGCGTATACCATTCCTGGTAGTTTTATATCCCCTGAGTATTTAGCTCTACCGGCAACTTTAGCCTCTGCATCCAGACTAATTACAGGTTTGCCAATTATCTTAAAATCTTTAGATTTTTTTATCTCAGGTCTCTTTTGCAGACTTTGAATTATTTTTTTACCCTTAGTTAGTTCAGCATAAGATATTTTTTGAGACCGGTCATTTTTCATGACTACAGTCCCATCAACGGCCTCAAGCATTTCATTAGGTACGCCAAGTTGCTGAGCAGCCAGGTCTATCAGGATCTCCCTTGCTTCAGCAGCAGCAGCTCTTAAAACAGGGTCAGCAAACCGAGTGGTGAGTGAACCCCAAGTTCCTGCATCATAGGGGCAAAGATCGGTATCGCCCATGATCATATCCACCGATTTGATGGGAATTTCCAGTTCTTCTGATAATGCCTGGGCCAAAGAAGTTATAACCCCCTGTCCCATTTCAATTTTTCCTGTATAGCAATCCACCCTGCCATCTTCCTTCACTCTCAGAAATGCGTTAAAATCCACCATTTCTTCCGTATCATTCTGACTCCATCCCTGTAACATGGATAATTCTCCTAAAGAGAAAATAACAATTATTCCGCCCCCTAATTTCTTTAAAAATTCGCGGCGATCATAGCTAATAGGTTTATCAACATCGCTAAAATACAATTCGGTAATTTTATCTGATTTCATTTGTTTATAAGTATTATGGTTTAAAAATGTCAGATGGAACGCCCCGCTCATCAATCAGGGCCAAATTCCAGTTCTGAGATATTAGCATTTTACAATTACACTTTTTCTTTCATTTCTTTGGCTGCTGTCTGAATAGCATCTACAATTCTATTATACGACCCGCATCTACATAAATTTTCTTCCATTCCGCTAATAATCTTTTCACGAGAAGGTTCCGGGTTGTTTAGAAGTAAACCATATGCATTCATGATCATTCCGGGGGTACAAAAGCCGCATTGTAAGGCGTCATGTGATACAAAAGCTTTCTGGACCGGGTGAAGAGAACCGTTAGCAGCAAGTCCTTCAATAGTTAAAATCTCTTTTCCTCCAATATCCTCTGCAGAGATCATGCATGACCTTACTGGTTCTTTGTCAATGAGAACTGTACAGGCTCCACAATCGCCAATACCGCAACCATATTTAGTCCCGGTTTGATCCAGATAAGCCCGGATGACTGTCAAAAGGGACTCATCCCCATGAACATCCACTGTCACCGCCTTATCATTTAATTTAAAACTGATAGATTGTTTCATTTGTAACTTAAATTTTATTCTAAATATAATGTCTCATAAAGTTACAAAAAGGTATTAATTTACATCAATGTATATGAAACTTTTTTTATCAATGGTCGACTTGTAATAGGTTGCTAGAAATAGTATCTTTACATGATATCATTAACCTTAAAAAATAAATAAAATGATTGGAACTTATATAACTATTTTTGTTGCTCTAATACTTGTTGCTTCTGGATTATTTACCGTAAAACAACAAACCGTAGCTGTTATTGAACGTTTTGGTAAATTTCAAAGTACTAGAAACCCCGGTTTACAAATTAAAATACCACTCATTGATAGAGTTTCGGGACGGGTAAGTTTACGTGTTCAGCAATTAGACGTAATCGTAGAAACCAAAACTAAAGATGATGTTTTTGTACATTTAAAAATATCTGTTCAATTTTTAATTAGACAAGGACATGTGTATGACGCGTTTTACAAACTTCAAAATCCACATGAACAAATTACAGCGTTTATTTTTGACGTTGTACGCGCAGAAGTCCCTAAAATGATCTTGGATGATGTCTTTGAAAAGAAAGAAGAAATTGCATTGGCAATACAACGAGATTTAAAACAAGCGATGCTCAATTATGGTTATGATATCATTAAAGCATTAGTTACCGACATTGATCCTGATGAAAACGTAAAAATTGCTATGAACCGAATTAATGCGGCTGACCGTGAAAAAATTGCTGCACAACATGAAGGGGATGCGCAACGTATTTTAATTGTTGAACGCGCAAAAGCTGAAGCTGAAAGTAAGCGTTTACAAGGTAAAGGTATTGCAGATCAACGAAGAGAAATTGCACGAGGTTTAGAAGAATCTGTTGACGTTTTAAACAACGCTGGCATTAATAGCCAAGAGGCCTCTGCATTAATTGTAATTACTCAGCATTATGATACATTACAAAGCATTGGATCAGACACTAAATCTAATTTAATATTATTGCCAAACAATCCAAATGCGGCGAGTTCAATGTTAAACGATATGGTTACTAGTTTGGTCGCAGCCAATAAAATAAATGAATCTTCTCACCGAGTAGTTAAAAAAAATAAGGATAAAGAATGATACTAACTACCACTAATACCCTAGAAACGCATCAGGTGAAAGAATATTTAGGAATTGTTACTGGTGAAACTATTATCGGTGCCAATATTATTAAAGACTTTTTTGCTGGAATTAGAGATATAGTGGGAGGAAGGTCTGGTTCGTATGAAAAAGTATTAAGAGAAGCTAAAGACACTGCTTTAAAAGAAATGAAAGATCAGGCACAAAGTCTTGGTGCAACTGCGGTAATCGGTATTGACTTGGATTATGAAACTGTGGGGCCTAAAGGGGGTATGCTAATGGTTACTGCTTCTGGAACTGCCGTGAAGTTTTAACCTTAAATTTAGAAACATAAAAAAACCTGTACGAATTGTACAGGTTTTTTTATGTTTCTAAATTATTTTTTTTCTTTCTTCTCTTCATCTTCTTCGTTCTCATCTGTTTTGGTAGCGTTCTTAAATTCTTTAATCCCTGTTCCCAAACCTTTCATTAATTCTGGGAGCTTTCTTCCACCAAAAAGAAGTAATATGGCTAAACCAATGATTATCCATTGCCATGGACCTACAAATCCTAAAAATATCATTGCTGTTATCATGTTTATAAATTTTACTTGGCAAAGATAATAATTAAATAGTTATTGAAATCATAAATGACTATCCTTTATTTTTGACCTTACCGCCAAAAACCTTTTTTGAATTTACTTTTTCGGGGTTTCCTTTATAATATACATTTCCACCAAAACGAACTTTAGCGTCTAATAAGTTAGTTACATGTACTTCGGCTCTTCCTCCTGAGGCCGCTGTAATATCAGCATATTCATTCATTAATTCATAAGCCTCATAAACGCCACCTGTGGTAACCTCAACATCCTGATTTACGGCTTTTCCGGTTACCTTAATACTGGCGCCAGTAACAGCTTTTATTGTAAGATATTTAACATCAACAGGTACACTAATATACGCCCCTTCCTGAGTTTTAATTGTTAAATTTACCTGATCAATAGTCTCATCAGAAAAAATTGCTGAACCTTCATTAGCGTCTAAGGTTAATATATCCTGATTGTAAAAGATCTTAATTTTAACCCTGTCAGCATTAAATTGCTCTGGAAATTTTAAGGAAAGTTTTAATTTTCCGTTGACATTTTTTACAACAACATCGTCAGTTTTTTCACCAGAAATGTCAACTTTAGAATTATCTGATCTTTCAATTTCAACGCTTAATCCGTTAAAAATTTTAATTTCGTTAAAGTCACCTAAATTTTGCGTTCTGTCTTGAGCATATGCAAATGCTGTAAATCCTAAAAATAGGATCAATAAATTCTTAATGTTCATAATATCAATTTTAATTAGTTTAGAGGTTATTAAGCAATTAGACTTACAATTTCTATGCCTAAGTTTCAAATTTATTGAATTAAATTAAAATCTAAATGTTTCCGCTCCAAATCAGTGTTTTTTACTTTAACAATTACCTTGTCACCCAGTTGTAAGGAGTTTTTCGTAGCCTGTCCAATTAAAGCATATTGCTTTTCGTCATAAATATAATAATCGTCCTTAATATCCCTAATACGAACCATGCCTTCACACTTATTTTCAATGATCTCAATATAAATTCCCCATTCCGTAACACCTGAAATGACTCCTTCAAATTCTTGATCTTGATGATCTTGCATATATTTAACTTGCATATATTTAATAGAATCTCGTTCAGCTTTAGACGCTAATTGTTCTCGTTCTGAAGAGTGTTTACATTTATCTTCATATGATTCTGATTTAGGTGATTTACCTCCGTCTAGATAATGTTGCAACAATCTGTGTGTCATAACATCTGGATAGCGCCGAATGGGGGAAGTAAAATGACTATAATAATCAAACGCCAACCCGTAATGTCCAATATTATCAGTTGTATAGATTGCTTTACTCATAGATCGAATGGTTAATGTTTCGATCATATTTTCTTCAGGCCTACCATGAACATCACTTAACAACTTATTCAATGTGGTCGAAGTAGTTTCTCTCGTTTGAGTATTTATTTTATAACCAAATTTTGAAATAATTTGTTGCAAACCGGCCAACTTTTCTATATTCGGTTCATCATGAATTCTGTAAATAAAAGTATTTTTGGTTGGTGTGCCATTCTTATTTCTACCAATAAATTCTGCAACTTTTTTATTAGCTAATAACATAAACTCTTCTATTAGTTTATTCGCATCTTTTGACTCTTTAAAGTATACACCTGTTGGTTCTGCATTTTCATCCAAATGAAACTT
>CAZJCZ010000119.1:0-6635 GCA_964544575.1 uncultured Flavobacteriaceae bacterium
TCACCTCTTCATCTATTTATTAACCATAATTTTGCAAATTAATCTATGCATGATAAATGAAAAAAACACACTCATTTCATATTCCTGTTATGGGAATTGGTTATACAATTGACTCTCCACTAAAAGTAGCTCAATACGGTATGGATTCCGTAGTTTCTTTGGTAGACGATATTTTACTTGAGAAATTAAGAAAAATGTATAGCCTTAAATTTGAGATTCCTTATAAAGAAATTACAAATAAGATTGATGATTTTAGAGCAAAAAGAATAACTTCTTATTTGAACTTAATTCACGACCTGGCAGAAAAGAAGTTCGAAACATTGAAAAACGTTACTGTAGAAAAGAGTAATGAATTAAAAGAGTATATCAGCATGCTCCCTGATACTTCATCCATTAAAGAAGAGTTTGCTAAATTAACCATGAATGGTATTAATTACTCTGAAATTAAAAGTTGGGCAAAGAAAAACCTAACTATGGGTAGTATAGATGTTAATATCATGACTAAGGTTGATAAGGACAATTATATTAAAAATGAGAAATTACCTGTTGAATATAATGATGCCCATGCAGCCCTCAGAGGATATGCCAATAGTGACTTGAAGTCGTCATTAATACTCTCGGCTGGAATGAATCCAAGATTATATTCATACATAGCACAATTTGATGATTTTTATCCAAATGAAAATGGAGAGATTAAAAAGAAAATCATTTTAAAAGTTAGTGATTTTAGATCTGCATTGATCCAGGGGAAATTTTTAGCAAAGAAGGGACTCTGGGTTTCAGAGTACCGAATCGAGTCCGGTCTTAATTGTGGTGGACATGCTTTCGCTACGGATGGTTATCTTTTAGGCCCAGTTTTGGCCGAGTTTAAAGAAAAAAGAAATGAATTAAACGACTCTATACAAAATATATTAAATGAAGTATTGTTGGGCCAAGGACGTAAGGTACCAAAAGAACCGTTAATATTAAAAGTTACTGCTCAGGGAGGAGTTGGAACGGAAGAAGAACATGATTTTTTAATAAATCATTATAATGTAGATTCCGTTGGCTGGGGAAGTCCATTTTTATTAGTTCCAGAGGCAACAACTGTTGACAAAGAAACTCTAGATAAGTTGGTTGCGGCTAAAGAAGATGATTTGTATCTAAGTGACATTTCTCCTCTTGGAGTTCCATTCAATAACCTTCGAGGTAATACAAAGGACATTGAAAAGGAAACATTAATTAATAAAGGTAGACCTGGAAGTTCTTGCTCTAAGAAATTTGTAGCATTAAATAAAGAGTTTAAAGAAACGGGTATTTGTACAGCTTCAAGAGAGTACCAATATTTAAAAATAAAAGAATTAGATAATTCTGAATTGTCTACGAATGAATATCAAGGCAGATATAATAAAATTATTGAAAAATCATGTGTATGTGTCGGTTTAGGAACTTCTGCTTTATTAGCTCATAATTTGGATACAAAAGTTGAAGGAGAAGGTGTTTCTGTCTGCCCCGGACCTAATATCGCATACTACTCTAAGATTATGAGTTTGAAAGATATTACAAACCATATCTATGGAAGGTCAAATATGATCTCAAGAATTGACAGGCCAAATCTATTTATTAAAGAATTAAACATTTATATCGATTTTCTAAAAAATAAATTAGACGAAGTAAAATTTTCTATGGATAAAAAGCAGGAAAAATATTTTGTAGGTTTTACTGAAAATTTAAAAGATGGTATTTCTTATTATCAAAATTTATTTAGTAATATCAAAGATTCCTTTGAAGATGTTAGATATAGTATATTAAATGAATTAGAGGTAAGTAATAAATCACTCCAATTAATTACCCTAGAGATAGAAAAATTAAAATTTTTGAAGTAAAATTATGTCTGATAATTTAACTGCCCCTCTTACACTTACTAAGGAGGAAATGAAAAAGTATGGCTATAAAGTAGTTGATTTACTAGTATCTCATTTTGATAACCTAAGCTCTCAAAAGGTGTCTTGTTTGGCAGATAGAAAACAAATGGACGCCCTTTTACACGAGTCTATACCTTATGAAGCGACATCGCCTGATGAAGTTTTGAGTCATATTGTTGATAATGTACTATCGCATACTGATTTACCTACACATCCAAAGTTTTTCTCTTTTGTTCCCAGTCCTAGTAACTATATCAGTACAATGGCCGACACCATCGCTACAGGATTTAATATTTTTTCAGGAGGATGGTCAGCTTCTCCGGCGGCGGCTGAATTGGAAATTGTAACCATACATTGGCTACTTGAAATGTTTAATTTTCCTGTAAAAAAAGGAGGAGGTATTTTTACGAGTGGTGGATCTATGGCAAATTTAACTGCATTGGCAACTGCCAGAAGGGTAAAATGTGGACATGATTTCTCTAAGGCAATTATATATCTTTCAGATCAAGCACATTCATCGAATATTAAGGCAATCCGTATATTAGGATTCAAAAAACGTCAGGTTAGAATTATTCCAACTGATATGGAATTTAAGATGTCTTTGAATAAGTTAAAAAATTGTATTGCAAAAGATAAATTGGAAGGTTATCAGCCATTTTGTATTATTGCTTCTGCCGGAACAACCAATACAGGAACCGTTGATCCTTTGGACGAAATCGCTTCAATTTGCGAAATAGAAAGTTTATGGATGCATGTTGATGGTGCTTATGGCGGAGCTGCAATTTTATCCGATAAAGGAAAAGAATACTTAAAAGGAATTGAAAAAGCTGATTCTCTTACAGTCGATCCTCATAAATGGTTTTTTCAACCTTACGAAATTGGATGCTTGATAGTAAAAGATCATAAATGGTTAAGTAAAACCTTTAGCGAGAAACCAGTCTATCTGCGTGATATTGAAGGTAATGAATCTGAAATTAATTTCTATGACCATGGTATTGAATTAACACGACGTTTTAGAGCATTGAAATTCTACATGTCGGTTAAAACTTTCGGGCTAGATGCTTTTAGTAAAGCCATTCAATACAGTATTTCTTTGACTGAAGAATTAGAAAGTTTTCTTAGAAAAAGCCATAAATGGGAAGTAATTTCACCTGCAACTTTAGCTGTTATCAACTTTAGGTGCAATCCAATCAATAGTGATTTGTCTGAAACCGAATTAGACAAACTGAACCAATATATTTCGAAACAAGTAATTGCTTCGAGAAGTGCTGTATTAGTTACAACAATTTTACAAGATCAGGTAGTTTTAAGAATGTGCTTGATAAACCCGCGAACTACATTTAATGATATATTGGAGACCATAAAGTTATGTGAAAAATATGCGGATGAGTATGTCAATATATAAAATGAAAGTACTAAGGATTTTAATAATAGTTGTATTTATTACCCTAAGTTGTAAACAAAAAAGCGTTCAACTTCCAACGCTTGATGTAGTTGGTATTCAAGATACTATTTATAACAACAGCAAAATCTGGATATTTTATGACTTGCAAGGAAATGACACTATAGCCGAATTGAATAGAAATAATTCAGTTGCAAATACACATTGGATTTTTAATATTGACAAAAGGTTATCTCTAAAACAAGTTATCCCGCTCATACAACAATTACAAGCCAAGAAGGAGAAACCTTCAATGCACGATAACGATGAAATTTCACATAATTATTATAGTTATGTTGATACGGTTTCAAATAAACTATCCTTGGTGTTATTTGATTCAATAAAGTATATTAGCGATAAAAACATCAATAGCGATAATATATTAACCGCAACTGGGTTTAAACATTTGTTAATTGATTATAAGTCAACTGATATTTATGTTAATAATGTTCCTGTAAAAAAAGGCGGAATCACGAATTACATTTCAAAGCAATTAGACAAGAGAATTCTAAAAATAGATCTCAGGTTTGAAGAAAATATTTCCTACCAAAATTACCTTAACATAAAAGCATTGCTTCAAAATATCAAAAATGATTCAATAATTATTTCTAATAGGGAGTTTATATATTAATTATTTGCAAGGAATTGCGTTCGTAGATATTTGTAATTTGGCATCAGACGGTGATATATAAGGGATCCCTAAACCTAAGCCTCTCAAAATAAATAATAAACCTATTATTACTACAAATATGGGAATCACTTTCTGAATTTTATTTCTGACAGATACTTTTAAGAAATTACCTGCGAACACTGCAATACTCATCATGGGTACAGTCCCCAATCCAAAGAGAAACATATAGAAGGCGCCGTTAATTGCACTCGAGCCCGCAATTGCTCCAATCAACGCCATATACACTAAACCACAAGGTAAAAATCCATTAAAAAATCCTATTGCAAAGAAAGTGCCGTTAGTTTTACGCTTAAGATAAAAGCCCAATTTAGATTTAACATAGCCTATGAATCTATATACAGGCTTTGAAAAATTATACTTGTTAAAAGCATTCGCAGGAATTAATACGACAATGATCATCAAAACACCCATTAAAATAGATAGGCGCTGTTGAAAACCGGCTAAATACAAGCCTTTACCTAATAAGCCAAAAATTAAACCTATAAGCGCATAAGTCAACAATCTGCCTAAGTGATACAGCGCTGTTTGGAAAACCATCCTAGGCCTGTTAGTTCTATCAACTGGCAACACAAAAGCTATTGGCCCACACATACCAATACAGTGGAAACTACCTAACAATCCTAATATAAATGCTGTATAAAAAATGGTTATTTGTTTTTGAATTATCCCTTTATCCTATTTTTAGTGGGATTAGTTTACTAATAAAATATTGCTTCTTTAAATAAATATTCGTCATCTCCATATTTCCAATCTATTTTAACTTTCCATTTACCATTGATCAATTTATCATCTGTAATTAACATTATATGATCTGATAATGAAATCTCCTTTTTAAAATCTAACCGCTCATCAGAGGGTCTTTGAAAATAAACAATTCCTGTAATTTTAGTGAAGTTCATCTCATCTGGAAAGCTAACAAGCATCCCTTCACCTACTCTATCAACTTTTACATTTTGAGTTAATTTACTAGCATTATTCATTTTATCAATTTCTTGCTGATAATAAAGTTCATCTTTATAATAATCTTCAGAGACCAAATGATGTTCATATTTATCAACAGCAATACTTCGATATACAAACTGAAGAATGAAAGCCATAAACAGCACCATTGCAATAACCATTGCTGTACCCCAATTGATTTTTATTTTCATTTTTTAAGTTTTATACAGCTATTTTATTTGTATAGGACCTGGAAAATTAGTTGATGTAGTTTCAATGAGTTCACCATTTGCATACACGCCCAGTTTTAATCTTTCTTTTGATGAAGTTAAGTCTTTTTTCTCAATTTCGATAAATAGTGTGCCTTCCGTAAGGTCTCCGTTAAGTACTTTACTATTACCTCCCACAATTTTCACTTCACCATTATGGGATATTAATTTTATGTCAATATTTTCTAGATCATTTACAGTTTTATTTATCAACTTAAATGTATATACATTACTTACTATATCACCTTTTGTAGAGAACATTTGGCCAGGTAATCTAAGGATAGTTGCTTCAATATCAGTTCGTAAGAACAATAAAGTTACCAAAAACACTGTTAAAGCGATCAACACCAAAGTATATGCTTTTATCCTTGCATTGAATTCAAACTTCTCCCCTTTTACAATATTATCTTCAGAGGCATATCTTATGAGTCCACGGTCAAAACCTGTTTTATCCATTATTTCATCACAGGCATCAATACATGCAGTACAATTAACACATTCTAATTGAGTTCCATTTCTAATATCTATACCGGTAGGGCAAACCACAACACATTGGTTACAATCAATACAATCACCATGTCCTAGATCATTCCTATTTTCATTTTTACGAAACTTCTTTCTCCCATTCTCATTTTCTCCTCGTTTATGATCATAGGCTACAATGATAGACTTTCTATCTAATAAAACCCCCTGTAATCGACCGTAAGGGCAAACTATAATACACACTTGTTCTCTAAACCATGCAAAGACAAAGAAAAATACAAGCGTAAAAACTAACAGATTAATTAATGTTCCTAAATGATTTAAGGGGTTATCAGTGATATATTGTAATAATACATCACTCCCTATAAAATAGGCAAGAAACACATTAGAAATCAGAAAAGAAATCAAAAAGAAAATAGTCCATTTTATTAACTTTTTTCTTATTTTCTCAGCATTCCAAGCTTGTTTGTTAAGTCTTATTTGTTTACCCCTATCACCCTCTATCCAATATTCAATTTTACGGAAAACCATTTCCATAAAAATAGTTTGAGGGCACATCCATCCGCAAAAAATTCTTCCAAAAATTACGGTAAATAGAATAATAAAAACAACTCCAACTAACAGAGACAGCACTAATAAGTGAAAATCTTGAGGCCAAAATGGTTGTCCAAAAATATTGTATTTCCCCTCCATTATATTGAAAAGAAGGAATTGGTTGCCATCAACTTTAATAAAAGGTGCAATAACCAATATGGCCAATAATATCCAACTTACATAGGTCCTATAATTTGTAAATCTACCTTTCGGTTTTTTCGGATGAATAAAATTACGTTTACCCTCTTCGCTTATTGTCCCAATAGAATCTCTAAAATGCTCCTGATCTTGAGTTGACATTATTTACTATAAAT
>CAZJCZ010000120.1:0-6593 GCA_964544575.1 uncultured Flavobacteriaceae bacterium
TTTAATAATCTTGCAGCTTCTTTCGCAAAATAAGTAATGATAATATCAGCCCCAGCACGTTTCATGGATAATAAACTTTCCATCATTACACGTTCACCATCTATCCAACCTTTTTCGGCCGCTGCTTTAACCATGGCATACTCTCCACTTACATTATAACAAGCAATAGGTTTATCAAAATTATTTTTTAAATCTCTTATAATATCTAAATACGACAATGCGGGTTTTACCATTAAAATATCTGCATCTTCAGCATCATCATAGGTTGCTTCGCGTAATCCTTCATTTCTATTTGCAGGATCCATTTGATATGTTCTTCTATCACCAAATGCCGGCGCTGAATCTGCCGCATCTCTAAAAGGTCCATAAAATGCAGAAGCATATTTTACAGAATATCCCATTATTGGAAGATTATAATACCCTTCATCATCCAACGCTTTGCGGATAGTTTCAATAGATCCGTCTATCATACCAGAAGGTGCTACCATATCTACCCCTGCTTTTGCATGGGATATTACTTGTTTCGCTATATTTGGTAAGGTAGCATCATTATCAACATCATTTTGATATATAATACCACAATGTCCGTGTGATGTATATTCACAAAAACACACATCAGTAACAACATATAATGTTGGATAATTCTCTTTGATTAATCTGATTGCTTGTTGGATAATTCCGTTATCATTCCAAGTCTCAGTACCTTCTTCATCTTTTTGCGAAGGAATACCAAATAACATTACTGCCGGAATATTTAGTGCAACCACTTCATCTAATTCCTTTGAAATTCTATCGAGTGAAAAACGCTTTATGCCAGGCATAGAAACTATATCTGCTTCAATGGCAGAACCTTCCTCAATAAATAATGGATAGATGAAGTCATCTACTGATAATTTAGTTTCTCTAACTAATCTGCGAATATTTTCTGTCTTGCGTAATCTTCTTGTTCTATACATAATTTTATTGTGATGGTAAAAACACTTAGTCTTTCTGAGTGAACTAGAATCTATTAATAGCTATTTTGAAATATTTCAACTCCGCTTAAAATGACAATCAATATAATTTAAACATTTACAAAGTGTAAATTAACCAATTCTATAACACTTTCAACTGTGGGCAATTTAGCAATTTTTACGGTATCGAAATATTTTTTAGCCTCCGTGGCTGTAGTTTCTCCTATACAAAAAGCAATTTTGTCAGGTTTGTTTTCTAATAAAAAACTTTGCACAGTTGATGGGCTGTAAAATAAAACACCCTCTGTTTTATCCGCAACTTTTACCGGACTATACATCGTTTTATATGCCTGTACTTCATGCACTATTATATTTTTTTCTGTCAAGATTGTTGGTAGCTCATCTAAGCGAATATCACTGCAAAAGAAAGTAACTTCATTCCCCTCTATATTTTCGGCCAAATATTCAGCTAGTTTTTTAGCATTCTTTTCGGAATGATTTACCTTACCTATTCTTTTCTCAATCAATTGTTTTGTTCTCCTACCAACACAATAGATATTTTTGAACTGTAACTCATTTGCAGAAATACTTGTAAATAATGATTCCACCGCATTTTGACTTGTAATAATTACATTTTCAATTTCGTTTTTTACAACTTTCGGTGGAATTCTATTAAAACGAATTTTAATAAAATCACTATCTTCAATTGCAATATCATTATGAAATAATTTTTTTTGAGCATTAGATAATTTTTTAGTAGAAAAAAGTGTAATATCCTTCTCAAGCCCTTCATCTTCAGCCATTAACTGCTTAGCTCCTTTTTCTATCATTGTACCAACACAATATTTAGCAATAGTATGCTCTTCTCCAAGTTTTGAAATTTTAGAAATTTCAATTTTTTTCTTTCCATCCCTACTAAATAGTACACCTTTAAAATGAACATTATTATCCTTTATTTGTGCCAAGGCTCCTATAGGAGATGTACAACCACCTTCTAATAAGTTTAAAAAGTCACGTTCAATAGTCGTACATATTTCCGTTTCTTCATGATTTAATTGTGCACATGCCTCTCTTACATAGGCATCATCTTCCAAAGCTGTGATTATTATAGCACCTTGTGCCGGTGCAGGAGTCATCCAGTTTAAATTAACATGGTTTTCCGGTAATAACTTAATTCTCTCTAGTCCGGCAGCCGCAAAAATTGCCCCATTCCAACCACTCTCTTTTAACTTTTGCAAACGTGTATTTACATTACCCCGTAAATCTACGACGCTGTGTGTAGGATAACGATGCAACCATTGCGCTGTTCTGCGCAGGCTTCCGGTAGCAATAACTCCTCTAGGTTGAGACATAAACTCAACATTATCTTTAAACACTAATATATCATTATAATTAGCACGCTTCAATACAGCAGCTTGTATAATTTTTTTTGGTAAAATCGTTGGAACATCCTTTAAAGAGTGAACTGCAATATCAATTTCTTCGTTTAACATTGCTATATCCAAGTTTCTGGTGAAAACACCTACAATTCCCAGTTCATATAAAGGTTTATTTAATACTAGATCACCTGTTGATTTTAATTTGATCAACTCTGTTGAGTAGCCTAAATATTCTAATTGTTTTTGTACCGTATTAGCCTGCCACAGTGCTAATTCACTATCACGAGTTCCTATTCTAATAGTTTTACTCATGCAATGAATTTTCTAACTGAAAAACTTTTGAGATAAGTTCGATACTTTCGTCAGTAGAAGTATTATTATCCTTTAAATGATTGGCAAAATGCTTTGTGATTTTTTGAATGATCCTATCAGATAAAACATCGGCCTGGTCTTCGTTGAAAGCATCAATCTTTTTACGCTGAAAATCAATTTCTTCAGATTTGATCTCTTCCAATTTGTGCTTTAAAGCCTTGATAGTAGGAGCAAATTTTCTTGCGTCTAACCAGGTCGTAAATTCTTTTTCCTCTTCCTCAATGATCACTTCTGCTAATGGGATATGAGCCTGTCTGTGTTCTATGGTTTCATCTGTCATTTGAGAAAGATGATCTAAGTGAATTAATTTAACATTTGAATGCTGTAACACATCTTCAGATACGTTTTTAGGTATAGATAAATCTAGTATCAAAAGTTCCTTATCTGTAAAAATAATTTCTTTCGTAATTGTTGGTCGTTGTGCTCCAGTCGCTACAATTAAAATATCTGCTTTATAAATTTCAGTTTGCAAATCTGCATAATCTCTTACCATAACATTGAACTTTCCTGCAATTTGTTCTGCTGTATCTCTAGTTCTATTAATTAGGGTAATTTGTTTATTATGAGTATGTTTTAATAAATTATCACAAGTATTTCTACCTATTTTCCCAGTACCAAAAAGCAAAATGTTCTTTTCAGAAACATTTTCTATTTTCTTCATGATATATTGCACTGAGGCAAAAGCCACTGAAGTAGCTCCGGAAGAAATTTCAGTTTCGTTTTTAATGCGCTTGCTCGCATGAATTACGGAATTAAATAAACGCTCTAAAAAAGAATTTGTGAGGCTAAATTTTCTAGAAAGTTTGAATCCTTTTTTTAATTGACTAATTATTTCAAAATCTCCTAATATTTGGCTTTCCAACCCAGTACCAACTCTAAACAGGTGACGAATCGCATCGAATTTCTTATAAACATAAGCCACATGTTGAAACTCTTCAACTGTGCCATTAGAATTATCACATAACAATTTTATAAGTTCAAACGGATGTTTAGCAAAACCATAAATTTCAGTTCTATTACAAGTTGATAAGACTATTATTCCTTCAATACTTTCTGATAATGCCTGCTTTAGAACTTTTTCTTTAGCATTTTCATCTAAACTAAATAGGCCTCTTATTTCTGCATTTGCTTTTTTGTAGCTTAAACCTATACAATAAAACGAAGTGTGTTTAGCGATATGATTATAATTCATTATGTTACAAACGTTACAATATTTCAAGGGCTAAATTATTACTAGTTATCTGTAAAAAATAACGCTAAAAGAACTATTAGTGTCGTTTAAGAAATTTAAAAATAAATCAATATCCAAATTACATAAAATACCTATATTTGCTGGGCAAAAAGACTATTTGTATTAACTTATTTATAACTATTCTAAATTAAATATTGAGAGAACATGATAAATGTCATAAAAAATGTCGCAGGAAGTACTTATAAAGAAATAGAAATTACAGATGGTTTTATTATTTTAAAACTTCAAAACGCCAGTAACGAAGATCAGCAAGTTACCCGAAATATTGGTAATGACTTTATTCAATTTCATTATTGCTTAAAAGGAAAGTCTAAATTTAATTTTAACGAAGGCAGGTATGGTTTTGATGTTGCTGAAGAGCAATCTCTATTATTATATAATCCTCAACAAGATTTGCCGATACATCTTGAACTAAAGCCTGGTACTTCTGTCGTATCAATTTTATTATCAATAAAAAAATTCCATGCTTTGTTTTCACAAGAAGCAGATTATATACATTTTTTAAACAATGAAAATAAAGATAAAAAGTACTACGACAACAAACAAATTACTCCCACAATTGCAGTAGTATTAAATCAGATAATGAATTTCAATATTCATAGTTCAATTGAAAAATTATACCTCAAAGCAAAATCTTATGAATTGTTAAGTCTTTATTTTAACCATAGCGAAGATTTTGATATAGAACAATGTCCTTTTTTAGTTGATGAGCAAAATGTGACTAAAATTAAACAAGCGAAAGACATTATCATTGCAAGAATGATTGAACCACCAACCTTACAAGAACTAGCCAATGAAGTTGGTTTAACATTAAAAAAATTGAAAGAGGGCTTTAAACAAATATATGGCGATTCAGTATTTAGTTTTTTGCTTGAATATAAGATGGAATATGCTCGTAAATTATTAGAAAGCAATCAATATAACGTAAATGAAGTAGGTTTAAAAGTTGGATATAGTACTGCAAGTCATTTTATAGCGGCATTTAAAAAAAAATACGGTGTTACCCCTAAAAAATACAATCAATAACTAAATGAAAAAAGGCATATTATTAATTAATTTGGGGTCACCCGACAGTACAGATGTTAAAGACGTCAGAAAGTATTTAGATGAATTTTTAATGGACGAACGTGTTATTGACATTCCATACTGGAAGCGTTTTTTACTCATCAAAGGTATCATTTTAAATACGAGGCCAAAAAAATCCGCTGAGGCTTATAAAAAGATTTGGTGGAAAGAGGGCTCACCTTTAGTTGTAATTTCTGAACGTTTTAAGGAAAAAGTTTCAAAAAAAACCAATCTCCCCGTTGCATTAGGTATGCGATATGGTACAATGAGTATTAAAAAGGGATTACAGGATTTAGTAAACAAGGGCGTAGAAGAGATTTTAATTGTTCCTTTATACCCACATTACGCCATGTCTTCTTACGAAACGGTTATTGAAAAAGTTAAGGAAGTTCAAAAAAAGAATTTTGCAAATATTCAATTAAAATATTTACCTGTATTTTATAATGATCCTGATTATATTAAAGTGATGAGTGCTAATTTAAAACATCATTTAGACGGTTTTGAACATGACCATATTTTATTTTCTTATCATGGAATTCCGGAACGACATATTATAAAATCTGATACTACGAATTCACATTGCAAAATTGATGGAAGTTGTTGCGACACTCCATCAAAAGCACATGAAACCTGTTACCGACATCAATGTTTCGAAACAACCAAAGCCATTGCAAAGTCATTACAATTAAAAGAAGGTTCTTATAGCAATTCTTTTCAATCCCGATTATTAAAAGATCCATGGTTAAAGCCATACACTGATTTTGAATTAGAGCGATTACCAAAAGAAGGAGTTAAAAAATTAGCTGTTATTACCCCGGCATTTGTCGCCGATTGTTTAGAGACATTGGAAGAAATTGCAATGGAGGGAAAACAGGAATTCCTAAAAGCCGGCGGAGAACAATATAAACATATACCTTGCTTGAATGACAATGATGATTGGGTAGATGTAATGGTTAATTGGACAAAAAATTGGTAATTAATTAACCTTTAAATTGTCATGACCTATCTATATATAAAATCACTACATATAATATTTGTCACTACCTGGTTTGCGGGTCTTTTTTATATTATTCGATTGTTTATTTATTATAAAGAAGCTGAAGAAAAATCGGAAATTGAACAAAATATCTTATTAAATCAATATAAATTAATGATTAAAAGGCTCTGGTATATTATTACCTGGCCTTCAGCCGTTTTGGCTTCTGTTTTTGCTATTTGGTTACTCATATTGCAACCTCTTTGGCTGGAAGCTACTTGGATGATTATAAAATTGACTTTCGTATTCGCTCTTTATGCCTATCATTGGAGCTGTCAGGTAATGTATAATCAAATTGAAAAAGGCTATTTGAAATATTCATCTTTCTCCTTAAGAATTTGGAATGAAGTCGCCACAATTATTTTATTTGCTTGCGTTTTTTTAGTGGTTCTCAAAAGTTCTTTGGGTTGGATTTTTGGTGTTGCTGGAATAGTTGGTATTTCAATTTTATTAATGTTAGGTATTAAATTGTACAAAAATATTAGAGCTAAAAATAATTGGGATAATGTTTAAATCTTTCCATTAAAGGATTGATA
>CAZJCZ010000121.1:0-6544 GCA_964544575.1 uncultured Flavobacteriaceae bacterium
AATGGCTTCATGAAGGTTTAATACTTAAAGAAAAAGAATTTAGAGGTAACGTTCAGCAGCATAATTGGAAACAATATAATGGCAATTATGTCGCTTTAAACTGCTTAACCGATGCCATTATACCATCATGGGCTTATTTATTGATTGCGGTGAAATTAGGCCCTTATGCAAAAAAAATAGTAGTTGGCAATTTAGAATTATTAGAAACTGTTATTTATCAAGACATTATTTCAGATCTAGATGTGGAATTATATAGGGACAAGCCAGTTATTATTAAAGGTTGTACAAACAAACCTATTCCTGAAACAGCTCCTGTTCAATTAATTGAAAAATTACTTCCCTTCGCCAAAACCATAATGTTTGGTGAAGCCTGCTCAACAGTTCCGTTGTTCAAAAGAGAAAAATAAAATATTTTTGTGACTTTCCTAAACTTATTGTGTCCAATAACAAAAAATGCGTAGATTTGCGCGCTCAAAAACTAAAATAAATAAATAATGAAAAAATTAGTATTTGCATTTGTATTGATGTTAGGAATTACATCTACTTATGCACAAACATTGGAGGAATTAAAGGCAGAACAAGCTCCTAAAAAAGATTCTATAGCGGCTTTACAGTCTAAAGTAGATGCAATACAGGGTAAAATAGACGCCTTACCAGGGTGGAAAACAGGTGCTTTTGGTACTATTGGTGGTAACATATCAGGCTTTAATGATTGGTATTCTAAAGGAACGCCTAACTCATCAACAGGAAACATTGGTATTACTGCAAATGGTTTTGCAAACCTTCTTGAAGAGAAATTTTTCTGGAGAAACTCTTTAAGTGCAAACCTTGCTTGGATAAAGAATGATAATAAAGATGATGCTACTGACAGTGATAGTTTTGACTCTGCAAATGATGTATTTACATTAACATCTTTATACGGTCGTAAATTGAATGATAAATGGGCTGTTTCTGGTTTAGCAGAATATAGAACTACAATTCTTGATAACTTCAATGATCCTGGATACCTTGATCTTGGTGTTGGTATGACTTGGACTCCAATTGCAGATCTAGTAGTAGTAATTCACCCATTAAACTACAACTTTGTGTTTAGTAGTGGTGCTGGGGCTTACGAATCTTCTTTAGGTGCTAAATTTGTTGCTGATTATACTAAAAAAATCGGTGCAGTTAATCTTAAATCTAATTTATCAGGATTTTATAGTTATGAAGATGCTGACTATTCTAACTGGACATGGGTAAACTCTTTAGGTTATACATTATGGAAAGGTATTGGAGTAGGTGCTGAATTAGGTTTAAGAGGTAATAAGCAAGAAGCTTTTAACTCAGCAGATAATACAAGTGTTGATTTAAGTGGTGCTGATAGCGTATTACAAAGCTACTGGTTACTAGGTTTAAACTATGCATTCTAATAATTTTAGAAATCATTATACAAAAGAGCTCAGATTTTCTGGGCTCTTTTTTTATGCTGTAAATTCAGTTAACTTAGCAAAAAATTGAAACCCAAATGTCATTACTCTTTCTTTACGGAATTGTTTCTATCTTCTTTTCTTTTGTATGTTCCATTTTAGAAGCGGTACTACTTAGTGTGACACCTACATTTGTTAATCTCAAAAAAAAGGAAGGCAAATTATATGCGAAGGCCTTAGAAATGATGAAAAAGGATGTAGACAAGCCCTTAATAGCCATACTTACCTTAAACACGGTCGCTCACACAGTTGGAGCAATATTAGTTGGGGTTCAAGCTGAGAAAACTTTTGGTTCAGGAAATAACATAGTTGGTATTGTATCCGCTGTTATGACCGTGCTAATTTTAGTACTTTCTGAGATAATTCCGAAAACCATAGGAGCCACATATTGGAAGGACCTTGCAGGATTTTCAACTCGTGTTTTAAATATCTTAATATTTATATTCAAATGGACGGGGATAATCTGGGTACTACAACTCTTTACAAGAATTTTTGGTAAAAGTGCTCATGGCGAAAGCATCTTGAGTAGAGAAGATTTTCATGCTATGACCGATATAGCCCATGAAGAAGGTGTTTTTGAAGAATCAGAATCAATTGTAATCAAAAATTTATTGAATTTTAAAAAAATCTTAGTAAAAGATATAATGACACCACGTACCGTTCTTAAATTAGCGCCTGAAGACCAGAATATAAAAGATTTTTTTGAACAAAATAAAGATTTACGTTTCTCTAGAATTCCTATTTATAAAAATAAGAGCGACAATATTACAGGTTATATATTAAAAGATGACATATTTAGAGAAGTGGCAGAAGGGAAAAATCAACAAAACTTGATCGATCTTAAACGTACACTTTTAGTGGTTGATAGAAATATTGCCATACCAAATCTTTTCGAAAAATTTGTACAGGAAAAAGAACATATTGCACTTGTCGTTGATGAATATGGCTCTGTTAGCGGGTTAGTATCGATGGAAGATGTTATTGAAACCCTCCTTGGTTTAGAGATTATGGATGAAAGCGACACTGATTCTGATATGCAGGAGCTAGCTAGACAAAATTGGGAAAAACGTGCAAAACGGCTAGGGATTGTTGATGAAGATATTGAAAAGTAAATTTAGCGCTTCTGTTATTCCTGCGCCCACCTGACCGGACGGGCAGGAAAGCGGGAATCTACTAAATATTTATTGATCAATTTAATGAGATTCCCACCTACGTGAGAATGACAAATTACTTTAATCATATTCCTGATATAAAAAATCATTATAAGGGAAACGAGTAATATGAATTTTTTTAACCGCCTCAAAAACCTTTCTCTTAAATTCTTCGAAATTTTCTTTCTTTAAGGCAGATATAAAAACACAATTCTCACCTAATTTTGCCATCCAGGTTTTTTGCCATTCATTAAGCGTATAATGTGCTTTCGTTTTTTCTGTAACTAAGTCATCCTCATCGATAGTACTGTGCTTATAATTGTCAATTTTATTAAATACCATTATGGTTGGCTTATCAGCACTTTTAATTTCATCTAAGATCAGATTAACGGAATCAATATGCTCTTCGAAATTGGGGTGAGAAATATCAACAATATGCAACAATAGATCAGCTTCCCTTACCTCGTCTAAGGTTGATTTAAATGATTCGACTAATTGAGTTGGTAGTTTTCTAATAAAACCCACAGTATCAGATAATAAGAAAGGTATATTTTTTATTACAACTTTTCTCACAGTTGTATCCAGTGTAGCAAAAAGTTTATTTTCAGCGAAAACCTTACTTTTACTAATGACATTCATTACGGTTGATTTACCTACATTGGTGTAGCCAACTAAGGCAACCCTTACTAATTTACCCCTATTCCCTCTTTGTACCGACATTTGCTTGTCAATCGTTTCTATTTTCTTTTTAAGCAAAGCAATTTTATCACGTACTATTCGTCTGTCAGTTTCAATTTCAGTTTCTCCAGGTCCACGCATTCCAATTCCACCTCGTTGTCTTTCAAGGTGTGTCCATAATCCCGTTAATCGAGGTAATAAATATTGATATTGCGCGAGTTCTACTTGTGTTCTAGCATAACTGGTTTGGGCACGTTGTGCAAAAATATCTAATATTAGGCTTGTTCTATCTAAAATTTTACATTTCAAAAGACGCTCAATATTTCTTAATTGGCCAGGAGATAATTCGTCATCAAAAATTACTACACTTACATCATTAGCTTCAACAAATTCTTCAACCTCTTTCATTTTACCGGTACCAATAAAAGTTTTTGGATTAGGCACATCAATTTTTTGAGTAAACCGTTTTATCACTTCACCTCCAGCTGTATAAGTCAAGAACTCTAATTCATCTAAATATTCTTTAGACTTTTCTACATCTTGTTCCCTATGAATAACCCCTATTAAAACGGCTTTCTCAAAGTCTACTCTCTTTTTTTCAATCATAAAGCAAAGGTAGAGAGATTAAAAATGTAAAAAGCAAATATTTTTGTACTTTCGACCTTTATACTAATAAATTTTGAACGGAAAGACAAAGCAAGACGACCTCTACACGATAGCATTTTATAATCTTGAGAATTTATTTGATACAAAGGACGATCGAGAAACCTTGGATGACGACTTTACGCCCGATGGAAAAAAGAAGTGGAATGCAAAACGATATATTAGAAAACTCAAAAAATTGAGTTCAGTAATATCTCAGATTGGTTTCAAAGAATCTGGACATTCACCTGCCATTATTGGTCTTGCTGAGGTTGAAAACAAAATGGTTCTTGAAGATTTATTGAATACAAGTAGTTTAAAGAATCGTGGTTATGATATTGTACATTTTAATTCTTCTGATGAAAGAGGGATTGACGTAGCCTTGTTATATAAAAAATCAATTTTTGAATTCTTAGATGCAGAACCTGTTACACTGTTATTAATTAATGAAGAAGGAGAAAGAGATTATACAAGAGATGTTTTAGTCGTAAAAGGAAATCTGAAGGGAGAAATGATACACTTTTTAGTGAACCATTGGCCATCAAGGAGGAGCGGAGATGTGGAAACGGAACCAAAAAGAATCAATGCAGCTCACTTGAACCTTCAAATTATTGCCAATATAAATAAAGAAACACCTAACGCAAAGGTCATTATTATGGGCGATTATAATGATAATCCTACGAGTGCAAGTGTAAAGGATCATTTAGTTACGAATGAGTTTTACAATCCTTACGAATCTATTTATAATAAAGGCAAGGGCACTTCAACATATAATCGGGAATGGCACTTATTTGATCAGATCATTTTAAGTCGAAATTTTTTAAAGGAAGCTAATTTTGTGTTTAAGGAAGCACATATTTTTGAGGAAAGTTTTTTGAAAGAATGGAAAGGTAAGCGGAAAGGAAGCCCATTTAGAACTTATATTGGTAAATGGCATCAAGGCGGATTTAGTGATCATTTCCCCGTTTACATACAATTGAAAAATGGGAAAGGATAGACATAAAAAAAAGCCTATCAAATTTGATAGGCTTTTTCATTAAAAAATTAAATAGTATATATTAAATTACTTTTACATTTACCGCGTTTAATCCTTTTTTACCCTCCTGTAAATCAAATTCAACCTCATCGCCTTCGCGAATTTCGTCAATTAATCCAGAAATGTGTACAAAATGTTCGTTGTTTGAACCTTCTTCAGAGATGAAACCAAATCCTTTGGCGTCATTGAAGAACTTAACTGTTCCTTTATTCATTTTTAAAATTTATAATTAATATTGATAGAATTACAAAGATGATGCCAAAAATGAATTCAAGGGTGTGGCCCATTATCTTATCCCTGTATCAATATCTATATTGAGTAATGATGTTTCATTGGGCTCAACAATGATAACCGCAGGTAAACTCTTGTTAAACCTATGTTGTTTATCAAGATCAACAAGGTAACTTCCTTTGGGCAGATCAATTAAATAATTTCCATCTAAATCAGGATCTATTATGGCAATTTTTGTTTTTTTGTCAGTTGTCCAGATAACTATAGGCCAAGCATCATAGGTGTCTTGTGACGGTTGGCAAGCGGGATCCGGCGGAACCGTTTCTACCGGACAAAGTGGGCCAATAGTGACTTTTCCTTCCAAAAAGCCTTTTTCAACGATTTGCATTTGTTGTTGATCACAACTCCAATTTAATAGTACTGCAAAAAGCAAAAGGCTAAATTCTATAATTGCTTTCATGTCTATTAGTTTTTATACTTTTAAGATACATTGCCTTATGAAAGGATGCGTCAAATTTGTTAAAAGAGCTCATTTGAAGCAGGTAATTATAAGAAAACGATTGATTTTCCCTTTTAAATATAAGTTATTACGTTGAGATCCGAAGAAATAATGATTTGTCTAAAATGTTATTGACAGCTTAAAGTTTCTTTTCTATTCGCTGGATAGTATTCCAGTTTCGAGTTGTAATATCTGTTCCAAAACTTCTTGCTAAAGCCTGCATTGCTTTTGGCGTTTTAGATATCGAAACATCTAAAACACTTAGAATAGTTTTGTTATTAATACCAATAATTTTGAATGAATTATCATCACTTGTCCAAGGCAATTGTAATTCAGTTTCAGTCTCATTCCGTAAAAATGAAACATACAAACGTATATCTTTTGTGAGTTTTACACCCTTGAACGGATTGTTGTCCAATAATCTAAAATTTGTTTTAGATTTTCTTATGATTGTTGGAATAGGAAAACCAAAAACTTTTTCCAAATGTTCTGAAATCGTTTTTTCGAGGCTCTCTATATCGTCATCAACGTCATCAAATACAATGTTGCCTGAATTTAAAAGAGTCACTACATTTTCGAAATTCAATTTTTCCATTTCTTTACGAAGTTCAGCCATTGGGACTTTATGATGACCACCTACGTTAATTCCTCTCAAAAACGCAACATGTTTTTCTTTTACTTTTTTGGATTTCATTTATTTCTTATTTGCTTATTACTAATGTGTTTGTATATGGTTTGTTGCATGATAACTAAGTTAGTAAAAAGGAGACAACGACTGTTCAACAGCAAGGGGTTTCCGAGAGAAAAATCGGCTGACTAAAAATACACAAACTTTGATAAA
>CAZJCZ010000122.1:0-6421 GCA_964544575.1 uncultured Flavobacteriaceae bacterium
TTGTTGGCCCACAAGGACTCGAACCTTGAATGTCGGTACCAAAAACCGGTGTGTTGCCAATTACACCATGGGCCAATTGCGGGTGCAAATTTAAAGCAAAGTTTTAATCCCGCAAATTTTTTACTAAAAATTTAAAACTAATTTTAACAAATTTTTAATGCTTGTATTTGGCCAAACAATAGAAGGCAATAAGAGAAATCGATATTTATTTATTAAATTCGCCAACAGTATTAAAACAAATGCATGACTAAATTAAACTTTAAAAAGTGGAATACCATTTTGGGATGGTTCACGTTTGCAATAGCCCTGTTAACTTACGTATTAACTTTAGAGCCAACTGTTAGTTATTGGGATTGCGGAGAATATATTTCAACAGCAGTAAAATTAGCAGTTGGACATCCGCCAGGAGCACCTTTATTTCAAATGCTTGGAGCTTTCTTTGCAATGTTTACAAGTGATGTGGCCCAAATCGCAAAAATGGTAAACCTTATGTCAGCATTTGCCAGTGCCTTTACTATTCTCTTTTTATTTTGGACGATTACAATGTTGGCTAATAAAATTATAGGAAAATCAAAAGAGCTAGTAAGTGGAAATTCAATAGCCGTTTTGGGCAGTGGGTTGGTTGGGGCCTTAGCTTATGCATTTTCAGATAGTTTTTGGTTTAGTGCAGTTGAAGGCGAAGTATATGCAATGTCTTCTTTTTTAATGGCATTATTGTTTTGGCTAGGCTTACATTGGGAAGGTGAAATGGATTCTCCGAGAGGACATAAATGGTTATTATTGATTTCTTTTGTTGTTGGATTGTCATTTGGAGTACATATTCTTTCTTTATTGGTAATTCCGTCAATAGTATTTATTTACTTCTATAAAAGATATAGCGATATAACTTCAACAAAATTTATTATTGCAAACGTAGTAGCTGTACTAGTGTTAGTTTTTGTATTTAAATTTTTGTTCCCATATACACTTTCATTTTTTAGTGTATCTGAGTTGTTCTTTGTGAATACAATTGGATTACCATTTAATTCGGGAAGTATTATTGCCGGCCTTATATTGATTGCCGCTTTTTACTTTGGTATAAGATATACACGCAAGAAAAATTTAGTAAATACCAATCTAATTATTTTGTGTTTGCTTTTTACGATGATTGGATTTTCATCTTGGCTTATGTTGCCTATAAGAGCAAATGCTAATACTACTATTAATGAAAACAATCCTTCAAGCGCAAGGGAATTATTAGCATATTATAACAGAGAACAATACGGAGATTCCAGTATTTTTTATGATTCATATTATTCTGAGACTCGAGAACAAGATCCTAGTGATCCATATCGAGACGATAAACCTAAATATGAAAAAGATGAAAAATTGGGTAAATATGTAATTGTTAATCATTATGAAGATGCTTTGCCAAATTATACTGATAAACATAAAGGATTTATACCAAGAATGGTAGACCCTTCACCAGGTGTTGTATCAAACTATAAAGCTGTAGCGGGTATTAACCCCAACAGTAAGCGTAGACCAACATTTGGCGAAAATTTAAAGTTCATGTTTCAGTTCCAGTTTGGTTATATGTATGGCAGATATTTTATGTGGAATTTTGTAGGACGACAAAATGATATACAAGGGAATTTAGATAATAATGGTAATTGGATTAGCGGCATAAATTTCATTGACAACTTTTTTAATTTAGGCTCGCAAGAAAACTTACCCGATGAATTTAAAGATAATAAAGGGCGCAATACCTACTATTTCTTGCCGCTTATTTTAGGAATTATTGGTTTCTTTTTTCACGTTAAGTTCGATAAAAAGAATTTCTACATATTGCTGCTCTTTTTCGCATTTACAGGATTGGCCATTATTTTTTATACTAACCCAAAACCTTTTGAACCTAGAGAGCGTGACTATGCAGTGGTAGGGTCATTTTATATTTTTGCAATTTGGATTGGCATGGGTGTATTGGCCTTATTTGATAAATTCAGGCAAAAAGTAAATCCAAAATATTTAGCAATTGGTCTGACCGGAGTATGTCTACTAGCGGTACCTACTTTAATGGCTTTCGAAAATTGGGATGACCATGACCGTTCAGGTCGATATGCAACTCGTAATAATGCAAAAGCTTATTTAGATTCTTGTCAAGAAAATGCAATAATGTTTACAATTGGCGATAATGATACGTTTCCTCTTTGGTATATGCAAGAAGTTGAAAATTACCGAACGGATATTAAATTGGTGAACACTAGTCTATTTGCTACAGATTGGTATATTGACCAACAAAAAAGAAAAACATATGATGCTGATCCAATTCCATCTCAATTAACGCATGAACAGTATCGAACAGGCTCATTAGATGTAGCATATCACATACCTAACCCAATTTTAAAAGATTCAGTAATGGATATTAGGTCTTTTATAAATTGGCTTGGAAGTAATGACCCAAGAACACAAATTGATTTGGATGAAGATGGTATTCCTGAAAATTATTACCCTACCAATAAATTGAGAATTCAGGTAGATAAAGAAGCAGTATTAAAAAACGGAATAGTTTCTTTAAAAGATTCTGCCAACATTGTTCCTTATATTGATATAGAAATTGATGGAATGGGTATAGCTAAAAATAGAATATTAATGCTCGATCTATTGGCCAATAATAACTGGGAAAGGCCTATATATTTTACAGGTGGTGCTCATGCAGAAGAAGAATATATTTGGTTAAAAGATTATTTGCAATTAGACGGGTTGGCTTACAAATTAGTTCCTATTAAAACTTCTAGTAAAACTGAAAATGGAAGATCAAGAAGTGTGCTTGACTTAGGAAGGATAGATACTGAAGTTATGTACAAAAACATACAAAAATGGGATTGGAAAAATTCAAATAGTGATGCTATATATGTTGATGTTGAAACCCGTAAAAATGGTATTTCTTTTAGAAATAACTTGGTTCGTTTAGCTGAAGAATTTATTAAAGAAGAAAATTATGTTAAAGCTGAGGAAGTTCTAGACTTATCTTTAGATAAAATGCCTATTAAAAGATATGGTCACTACGGTTTGGTTTTAGGTTATGTAGATAATTATTATAAAATTAATAAAACAGAAAAAGCAAGAAATGTGGCAAATATTTTAGCTAATATTTTTCAAGATCGTATAGAATATTATAGTGTGTTAGATAATAATAGTCTTTCTCAACATTTTGATGATATTGAAGCTACGCTTCTAATGTATAATAACGTTGTTGCGTCAGCAGATGAATATGATAAAGAATTTGCTGATCAATTAAAAATAGGATACATTGCTTCTATTAAATCATTAGAGGGCGTTTTAGAATAAACAATGATCTCTTACTTTGTAAAAACACCAAACCTGATATCGACACTATATCCCAATCAGGTTTGGTGTTTTTCTCCTAAAGAAAAAAACATTTACCTTACTTTTGATGATGGTCCAACGCCCGAAATTACTGATTGGGTTTTAGAAACTTTGGGTAAGTACGATGCAAAGGCTACTTTTTTTTGTATTGGACAAAATATCGAACAGAATTCGGATGTTTTTAATAGAATTTATAGTAATGGTCATGCTATAGGTAACCATACTTATGATCACCTTAACGGATGGAAAACATCAAATAATGATTATTTAAATTCGGTTTTGAAAACGGAACGAATCATCAATAAAATTTTGGTAAATGACAAAAAAAAATTATTTCGTCCACCTTATGGAAGAATAAAAAGAGCTCAAACAAAAACGCTCCTTAAAAATAATTATAACATAATTATGTGGTCCGTTTTAAGTGCAGATTTTGATAATAAAATTGATAAAAATAAATGTTTAAATAACGTTATTAAAAGTACGGGAAATGGTAGTATTATTGTTTTTCACGATAGTGTAAAAGCGTTTGATAAATTGCAAGTTATACTACCTCAAGTTTTAGAGCATTTTACCAGTATTGGGTATCGCTTTAAAAAAATAGAAAACTCAACAATCTAGACATATTGTTGTACAAGACTAATTAAGGTATTCGCATCCTGTTCTCCTGATTGACGCCATTTCATTTCACCATTCTTGTAGATAATAAAGGTTGGATTTCCTTTAATTCGAAGGGCATTTGCCAAAGTTTCATTTTTATCAATATCAATTTTAATAACTTTAGCTTTATCTCCTAAAGCAGCGGCAACGTCTCTTAATACACTATGTAAACTTGAGTTATTCTCGTTCCAATCAGCATAAAAATCTATTAACGTCGGAGTAGTTGAACCAATTAATTCGCCAAACTTTGCCATGGGGAGCTTATATTAAAATTTTAAACTAACTAAATAATTAGATCAGATAACAATACAAATATAATGATTTTAAGTAATTAACCTTTTTTTCAAAGTAATTACTGTTACTTCAGGCCAAATCCCAACCCTGCCAGGATAAGCTAAGAAACCAAAACCTCGGTTAACATTTAAAAATTGGCCAGCTTCTTCGTAAATACCAGCCCAATATTTATAGCGCCATTTAACAGGACTCCATTTAATCCATCCCGGAATTTCAATTCCAAACTGCATGCCATGTGTATGACCACTTAAGGTTAGGTGGTAATGCGTTTTATGACTTTTCACTTCTTTTTCCCAATGGCTTGGATCATGACTCATTAAAATTTTGAAATCTTTTTCCTCAACCTTTGCGGAGGCTTTGTTCAAATCTCCTACTTTTTTAAATCCACCTGCTCCCCAATTCTCAACTCCTATCAAGGCAATTTTATCAGCATTTTTTTTCAGCGATCTATGTTCATTCAATATTAGGTCAAAACCAAGCTCTTTATGAATATCTTTTATTTTACCCATATTAAGTTCTTTAGCAGCATCACTTTCCCAATCTACATAGTCACCATAATCATGATTCCCTAATATTGAAAATTTACCATCTTTAGCTTTCAATTTCTTAAATGTTTCCATCCAGGGATCCATTTCATCTGCTTTGTTATTCACAATATCACCTGTAAAAAAGATCACATCTGACTCTTGCTGATTTATTAAATCTACTCCATATTCAATTTTTTCGGGGTCGTCAAGACTTCCACTATGGATGTCAGAAATTTGAGTAATTTGATACCCATCGAAGGCATCCGGTAGGTCATCAAATTCTAAGGAATATTTTAATACTTTAAAGTTATATTTACCTTTATACATTCCATAAAGAAGAGATGTAAAAGGAATCGCTGCCAACCCCATTGCAATTTGACTGACAAATCTTCTACGTGATGGTAAGTGAAAACTATTGGAAGTAGAAAATAATTTGTTATAAATTCCAGCAAAAAATCTAATCATATCTTCACCAAATAAAATAGGAACAACAACTATTTTTAGCGCTATAAGGGTTATTAAAAAACCAAATGCATAGCTCTTTTCTGGTGTTAATACTCTTCCTTCACTAGGCTGTACAAATTGATAAACAAAATTACCAACTACAAGGAGTGATATGGCAATATGCAAATAATGTATCCATCGTTTTTTTGTGATGGTCTTTATGGCCTGAAAAGAATAAAGGTCTATTATAACATAGATTATTATAAAAATAACCCAACGTATCATATTTTTAAATTTAGTGAGCCGTAAAATTACTGTAAAGCACTGTAATACAATAAATTTTAGTATTTATTTAACTAAATTAATCATCTGTTTAATTTTGTCAAAATCAGATATTGCAATTTGAGTTTCATCAAAAAAGCGATTACTATGCATAGAAACCTTTACGGTGTTCAAAGTTCTATGAAGTTTAGTCGCAGAAAAATGAACCTCCTTAAAACCTGCATTTTTAAATTGAAGTACATTCTCTTTATTGATTCCACCACCAGGTAAAATAATTAATCTGTCCCCGCTTTGTTGATGTAATTTTTTTAATAATTTTAGCCCACCAACTGCGGATATTTCTTGACCTGAAGTTAGCACTCTTTGAACACCCAGATCAACTAATGTTTCAATAGCTTTTTGCGAGTTTTCGACCCAGTCAAATGCTCTATGAAATGTAAATGATAAAGGTTTGGAAAATTCGATCAATTCTTTCGTTCTGGGTACGTCAATAGTATTATCAATTTTTAATACTCCAGAAACTATACCATTACAGCCTTGCTCTTTGCAAAACAAAATATCCCGTTTCATAATATCAAATTCAGCATCAGAATAAGAAAAATCACCACTTCTGGGTCGGATTAATACGTTTACTGGAATCGAAATATCTTCAATTACTTTTTTAATTAATCCATAAGATGGAGTAATACCTCCTACAGCTAATTCAGAACATAACTCTATTCTATCCGCACCAGCTTTTTTAGCGTTGATTGCAGATTCATATGAATTAGCGCATATTTCAACTTTCATTTTTGAAGTAGTATTTAGTATTAAAGATTTTATTATCTTGCTAAATTAGATAAAATATA
>CAZJCZ010000123.1:0-1481 GCA_964544575.1 uncultured Flavobacteriaceae bacterium
AGGTGAACTTTATCCAGGTGTTCTAACTGCTAATCTTCAACGAGATGATTATATACCATTACCTAATTTTACTGCTACAGATAATGAGTATATATTGAAAATCACCAACGAATTATTAGAAATTCAGTACACAGATCTTGCGGAGTTAATACTTATTAATCATCCAAAAAATATTGAAGTACTATTAGACAAAAATGGCACTCCATATACTTTTTCATCATTAGTATCACCTAAACAAGTTGAAGTAGACAATATGAAGGATGATGTTAAACCAGCTTTAAAAAAGGACAGTAATTCCTATTTATTTAACAGCAATATTGAAAGTAGCTCAAATACTAGAAATATTCTATTAGAATTTGATAACCCTACAAAAAATGACAATGCTAAATTGTTAATTACAGCAAAAAATTCTATGTGGTTAGATTATGTTTATGGAAAGTTTAATGAACAATATGGGACTTACTACAAGACTTTTCAAAGAGACCAACAAAAAGTTTCTTTGCAAAAATGTGAGCAATGGATAATCGATCAAAATATACCTCTTTCAATATACCTTAAAACAACAAATGGGTGGGAACTGGTAGACAGAATTAATACAATAGGCCCAATGGCCACAAGAGATATAGTTGTGCCTATCAATACACAGAATATTACTGACAATACACTTCTAGTAAAACTTGAAACTGGATTTATGTTTTGGGAAGTTGATTATGTTGGAATGGATTTTTCAGAAAATATTCCGTTATCTATTACCCATATTAAGCCTGCAACTGCTTTTGATGAAAATAATAAAAATGTAACTAGCTTAATTGACAAAACAGATAAAAAATATCTTGTTCAACCAAGTATTGGTAACGAAGCTGTTGTTACTTTCAGAACTGATGCCATAAACAAGAATTTGCATCAATCTATTTTTTTAAAAAATAGAGGTTTCTATAACTATATTCGACAATATGATGGAGTTCCTAATTTCGAAACTCTTCAATCCTTTAATAATATTGGTGCTTTCACTAATTTTTCAAAAAATGAATACCTTACTTTAATGGAGCCTTATAATGATTTTGATGTCGTTTCAAATGATGAGCAGTAATTAGGTAGTTAATGTTGAATTTCATTAAACTCTTCAAACTTTTAAATCCAATTATTCTTTAATTTTTTTAATATTTTAAAAAAACTCATAAACTGATTTATATCAGTAGTTAAGAGATGTTTTTGTGTTAATTTTAAGGAATTATTGAACGATGAATGCTAAGAGTTGATGAAGAATAATTAAGAAATGACTGAAGGCAACAGGTGTGCAGAGAAAATTTGAACAATCAACAGTTAATTATTATATAAATTTTCAGATATGAGAACAATAAATAATTTTATATCATTATCTCAAGTTACCAAAGTACTTACAGTTATTGGGCTTTTTGTTTTATTAATTGGCTGCACAAAAAGTGCACCTAAAGAAATTCAAGCATTAAATAAGGTTGAGC
>CAZJCZ010000123.1:1581-6371 GCA_964544575.1 uncultured Flavobacteriaceae bacterium
AAAATAAATGGGGTAGAAGTATATGCACATGTTAAAGCTTTATCACAGGTACATTAAAAAGATTAATAACGAAAAAAAAGCAGACAGTGTTGTCTGCTTTTTTTTTTGTTATTGCTGCAAAAGTTATAACCCCTGGAATAAAAAAAACTTTACTAATTTTTTAAATTATTATCATTTATAATTCTAGTAATAATTTTTTCAGTCTTTTCCATCCTTCTTCTCTGGCCTTTTTGTTAGCTTCAGAAGCTGCATCTGATTCACCGGCTCTAAAGAATCCATGTCCGGCTTCTTCATAGATGACAGGAAGGTAAGTTTTGTTATTTGCATTCATTAATTCTTGACTATTCGTAATTGTTGCATTTACACGGTTGTCGTTACCACCGTAAAACCCATATACAGGTACTTCTATTCTTTTTATAGCTTCAGCATCTTTAGGTCCGGTACCATAACAAACGAATGCAGCCTCAATTAGATCACTATTCGTAGCCAAACGGAAAGACTGACTACCACCCCAGCAAAAACCAATAATAACAACCTTACCATTTCCAGCAGGTATTTTTTTAGCATAAGTGATTGCAGCTTTTAGATCTTCCGTGACCTGATCTGGTGGTAAACCATAAATACCTGTTCTTGCCTCGTCAGAATTAATATAGGAAGATGTACCTCCACCATTTGGCCCTGTTCCTGATAACAGATCAGGGGCTAAGGCTATATAACCTGCTTCTGCTATTTGATCAGCCATACTGCGAGCCCAATCGTTTAATCCTCGATTTTCATGGATCACAATAATTACAGGAGTTTTATCTGCTACTTCAGGATAAACCAAAAACGATCGTACCGTTCTTTCACCATAGGTTACATCTACCCATTCATGATGTCTCGGTGACTGCTCAAGACGTTCCAATGGAGATTGAGCGATTAGAAATATAGGAATAATAAGTAATACCAATAACAATTTTTTCATGATGTCAAATTTATGTCTCGCTAAAATAAACAATTTTTTATAGTCGATTCTGTGTTACTAGATCGCAATTAACTCTTATAAGGTAATTTAAATGCTTATTGCTATTAGTGTATCAAAACAAAATGAAATTTAAAGATGTTTTTTTGGTATCTTTAAAGTCATAAAAATTAAAAAAATAAAGCAAACATTTTTAAGAAATAATGGTAAAAAAAATTAATAGAAAACAACCCTTCTATTGCATCAGCTATTGATGAAATTCCTTTAAAATGTTTTGGTAACCCGGAAGAATTTGCCGCGGCGGTTACCTTTTTAACAAGTGAAAGAACCAGTTATATAACCGGTGTTTCTCTGGGAGTAGATGGTGGGTGGATAAAAAACATTTTGTATTAATTGAAGATATTAAAATAGTAATAGATAGATGACTCACATAGATTTATCCGATAAAAAAATATTGCTTACTGGTGCTTCTGATGGCATAGGTAAAGGCGTTGCCAATTATTTGATGAAAATGGGTGCGAGGGTAGCAGTTCATTACAATACGAATAAAGACTCAGCAGAATCGTTGGTTTTCAATCATAAGAAAACAAATTCAAAATCCTTTAAAGCAGACCTTTCGAATGAAGAAGAAGTTTATACTCTTTTTAGAGATGTAACAAAGGAATTTGGAAAAATCAACATAATTATTTTAAATGCCGGTGTTTTTTTACCGCATTCTACCAAAGAAACTACAAAAGATTGGTTATCTGTTTGGAAAAAAACCATGGATATTAACCTAAACTCGGTAGGCTTGCTAACCAAGTTAGGATTAGATCATTTTAAAGAAAATAACAAGGGCACTTTTATCTATATTGGTAGCAGGGCCGTCTTTCGTGGTGAAACAGAAGAATATCTCGCCTATGCAGCCTCCAAGGGAGGCATAGTTTCCCTCGCAAGAAGCGTAGCCCGTTCTTTCGGAAAGAATAATATCAAATCATTTATAATATCTCCTGGTTTTACACGTACACAAATGGCTGAAGATTTTATTGCTCAATATGGTGAAGAAAAAGTAATGAATGAAATTGCCCTAAATGAATTAACCAAACCTGAAGATTTAGCTCCTTTAATTGGATTGATGTGCAGTGGTTTGATGGATCATGCTACAGGAGCAACTATTGATGTAAATGCTGGTAGTCATATTCGATAAATTTATCAATTTTTAATTGACAATAATTCAAATAGAATTTCTTGATTTACTTCGAAACACTTTTTAAAATTATTTTTTGTTCTGACTGTTCGGAATAAATATTTAGTATACTGATCAATATCATTGCACAGCTTATATTCAATAAGTAATTTTCTTACTACTAAATCTTTTATTTAACAAATCAATCTAATGGAAAAAAAACACAAAGCTATACAGGTGTATGCAATTATAGTTTGCATAATCTCTGTTATTACCTTGATCATTTCTGTTTCGGGTCTTGTTTCAGCACTTATTGACAAGGGAGAACCACTATACGCAGGTCGTTATGAAGTAAATTTAACATCTTTTGATAATTTTAAAATGGATGCCCTTAAAGGCACTCAAAAGGATCAAGCGTACATCCCTGATGACCAGACCTTGTTGAAAATGTATGAAGAAGCAAAAGCTGATAAAATTAGGCTAGTTCAGCATCAAACACATCGAACAATAATTGTTAGCAGTCTAATTATTGGAATCTGTATTTTACTCTTTGGTTCTCATTGGTGGATCATGAAGAAAATGACCAGAGTTGAAGTTAAAGAATGAATTGCTGTTAATAATTAGGGAAAAATGAAAAGGTGGAATTAAAAATTCCACCTTTTCATTTAAATATTATTCTAAATAGATTAATTTATAAAGTTTCTTTCAACCATTTGTAAAATTCACGTTGCCAAACCAAACTATTTTGACTATCCAATACCCAATGATTCTCTTCAGGAAAATACAACAACTTACTTTTTATCCCTTTTAATTGTGCTGCTTGAAAGGCTTCTAACCCTTGTCCAATAGCTATTCTAAAATCTTTTCCACCTTGAATGATCAGAATAGGCGTATTCCATTGATCTACTCGGTCAATAGGATTAAACTCAGCATATGTTTTTTGTGCAGCGGCATTGCTTTTATCCCAATAAGGTCCTCCAAGATCCCAATCCGCAAAGAACATCTCTTCAGTTGTTCCATAAAAGCTTCTCAAATTGAACATACCGTCATGCGATATAAAACTTTTAAACCTACCATCATGAATACCGGCTAAATAATAGACAGAATAACCACCGTAGCTGGCACCAATGCATCCCAATCTATCCTTATCAACATAAGGTTCTTTGGCAATATCATCAATTGCAGATAAATAATCTTGCATGTTCTGACCACCATAATCTTTACTGATCTGTTCATTCCATGCTACACCGTAACCGGGCATTCCTCTTCTATTAGGAGCCACGATAATATAACCATTTGCAGCCATCAATTGAAAGTTCCATCTGAAGGAATAAAACTGGCTCAATGCACCTTGTGGTCCACCCTGGCAATATAAAAGTGTGGGATATTTTTTTGTTGGATCGAAATCTGGTGGATAGATTACCCAGGTCAGCATATCCTTACCATCAGTTGTTTTGACCATTCTTTTTTCGACATTACTCAATGTAATAGAATTATATAATGTGTCATTGGCATGTGTTAATTGCATCATGTTACCGTTTGATAGATTTACAGCATAGATTTCAACAGCATGATTCATATCTCTACGATTCACTACAATGGTCTTTTTAGTTTGCCCCACAATACCACTTATATCAAACTGTCCATCTGTTAATTGTTTGGGTAAACCTATTTTATTGGCGTTTTTTGGTACATTAATTTCAAATAATTGCACTGTTCCCAATATGGGTGCTACAAAATATATTTTATCTCCTTTATCTTGCCATAAAAAACTATTCACTGTCCCATCCCAATTTGCTGTTAAATTAACAGGTTCGCCATCAATCATAATAATGATATCATTTTTATCGGCTTCGTAGCCATCGCGTTGCATTTGCAACCATGCTAATTGCCCTTTTGAAGAAAATACCGGATTGGTATCATATCCTTTATTATCTGCAGTTAAATTGACCGTCTTTTTTGTTACAATATCATATTCAAAAATATCAGTATTAGTACTAACAGTATAGTCTGTACCACTTAGTTTTTTTGTAACATATAATATTCGCTTACTATCAGGACTCCATACATAATCTTCTGACCCGCCAAATGGTTTTTGAGGGCAATCATATGGCTCTTCCTCCATAATATCAATAGCACTTTCTGAATCATCAGTATTCGACTTATACAGTAAGTGACTGTAAGCACCATCTTCCCAAGTGTCCCAATGGCGATAATTAAGCTCATCATAAATTTTAACATTAGAATTTGGAACGTCCTTATAGTGATCTTGTCCTGTAATATTTTTTAGTTTAACCTCTTTTGTGATGATCTTGTATTTTCCATCAGGAGAAACGCTCTTATCAGATAAAAGTGTCGTAAAATCACTTATAGTAAGAGATTTTCCACCAGAAATAGGAACTTCATAAATTTTAGACGATTTACTATTTGATTCTAACGAATATTTTGAAACAGTGTAGATTAGATGATCTCCATTTTTAGATAAGCCTTTTGCTGAAACCTTATTAAGTTGAACTAGCATTTCGGGAGTCATTACACCTTGAGCTGAAAGCCCAATAACTGTCAATGAGATTAAAAAACTAAAAATTATTTTATGCATTTTTCTATGAATTGGTTTACAATACTTGTTGTACAAATTTATTCTTTTATTTTATAAAATCATGA
>CAZJCZ010000124.1:0-2668 GCA_964544575.1 uncultured Flavobacteriaceae bacterium
CAATAGTTGTAGGCATAGTATTACCTATGTTAATTGAACGTAAATTTTGGTAAAATTTTAACAGGAACAGAGCCTTTTTTCTTAGTACTTTGTCAAAACAAAATAAACTGTAATTTTAAGAGTTCTAATTTAGACGAATAGTAATAAAATATGCACCGGTAGGTGAATCAATGAATGACTGAAGAAAAACAACTTAAATATGATGTTGCGTATTTGAAGATGGCCAAAGAATGGGCCAAATTATCATATTGTAAACGTAAACAAGTTGGCGCGCTTATTGTTAAAAATAAAATGATCATCTCTGATGGTTATAATGGCACACCTACTGGATTTGAAAATGTTTGTGAAGATAAAGATGACCATACTAAATGGTATGTATTGCATGCTGAGGCAAATGCTATATTAAAAGTAGCTTCTTCAACACAATCGTGCAGAGGGGCTACGTTATATATAACAATGTCACCATGCAGAGAATGTAGTAAATTGATACATCAATCAGGAATTAGACGTTTAGTCTATGTAGACCGTTATAAAGATGACGAGGGCTTACTTTTTTTAGAAAAAGCGGGTGTAGAAGTAGTTCACATTAATAATTATGAATAGTAAAAACAAAATATATTTCCCTTTATTTTTATCATTTGCCATTGTGGTAGGTATCGTAATTGGGAGCATGCTTGATTATCCTAAAAACAATACAGTAATGCTATTTAATAGGAATCCTCAAGAAGTAAAAATAAAGCGATTGATAGATTATATTCAATATGATTATGTTGATAAAGTTGATACTGATAGTTTATTAGATGGTACTATACGCCAAATTCTAGGAAAACTAGATCCCCACTCTGTTTATATACCTGCTAGCGAACACGACGCTATTGCTGAAAGAATGAATGGTGAATTTGTTGGAATAGGTATTCAGTTTAGAATACATAATGATTCTCTAACTGTCATAAAAGTAGTTGATGATGGCCCAAGTGATAGAGCAGGAATAAAAGCTGGAGATAGAATTTTAATTGCTAATAAAGACACCCTATATGGTAAACAAATAAATAACGATTATATTTTTAAAACACTTAGAGGAGAACCTAAAACCAACGTTGACCTTACTATTTATAGAAAAGCGGGAGATAAAATTTTAAACTTTAAATTAAAACGAGGCAATATTCCTATTAAAAGTGTCGATGGCTATTATATGATTTCAGATAGTCTGGGTTATATAAAACTCAACAAGTTTGCAAATACTACATATGACGAATTTATGTTGGCTTTATCAACTTTGAAAGATAAAAACATGAAACATTTGGTGCTTGATTTAAGAGGTAACCCTGGAGGTTATATGGGTGTGGCCACTCAAATTGCAGATGAGTTTTTAGAAGATGATAAATTGATTGTATTTACCAAAAATAAAGGTGGTAAAATTGATGAAAGTTTCGCAACCGCTAAAGGAGATTTTGAAGACGGTAAAGTCTATGTCTTAATAGATGAAAATTCTGCTTCAGCCAGTGAAATAGTTGCGGGGGCATTACAAGATAATGATAAAGGAACTATTGTAGGCCGACGGTCTTTTGGAAAAGGATTGGTACAGCAGGAAATGAGTTTGGGCGATGGTTCTGCCGTGAGATTAACCATATCTCGTTATTATACACCAACCGGAAGGTCTATTCAAAAGCCATATGATGATAAAAATGGAAGTCAATATTACAATGACCGTATTATAAGATATCATAATGGAGAGTTAACAAATGGTGACAGCATAAAAGTTAATGATACTTTACGCTATGTAACTCCAAAAGGCAAGGTTGTTTATGGAGGTGGAGGTATAGTACCTGATGTTTTTGTTGGGATAGACACTTCTGCATATTATGGAGGATTTGATTATAGAGATATGCAATATTTTGTGTTTGATTATGTAGATAATAACAGGATAAATTTAAAAGAGTGGACTTTTGACAAGTTTAGAACAGATTTCGATAAGGATAAATTAATATTAAATGAATTCTTATCATTTATAGATAAAGAGCCGAATGCTGAGTTGAACGTTAAGAGGATTGCTTTTATCGAGCTGTATTTAAAAGCTGTATTTGCTCAAATGTTATTTGATGACAATGCTTTTTATAAAATTTTGAATAAAAATGATGATATGATTAATAAAGTCAAAGAATTGGAATATAAAATTGATTTTATTAAACCTTAACCAACTAATTTATCATGTACCATAGCAGGACTTCCATTATTCCATTCTGTTAAGATATCAGTTGCAACACTGGCACCACTTCCAGAGGCAATTGCAAACTGGCTTCTCCAACCTGCTAACACTCCGCTTACGTAAATATTATCTGCAATTTTATGATCGATATTCTTTAATTGAATACGGTTTTTTGCGGCAGGTAATTTTTGATGAGGTTCAATATATTGATTCAACCCTTCAATATTAAATAAATTTGAAGGACCAACAGCAATTACTATAATTTTTGCTTGATACTGATTGTTATTTGTCAATACCAAAAAATTTCCAGACTCTCCTTTTACCTCTATAACTTTTTCTCCTGTAATTTGGACGACATGAGGATACGTTTCAAATAGTTGTTTTTTACCCTCTTCAAGAATTTCTTGTCCGGTTGTTCCGGGATTCAGTCCTAAAACATTGTTAAACAAGCCATTTTGTAAT
>CAZJCZ010000124.1:2768-6334 GCA_964544575.1 uncultured Flavobacteriaceae bacterium
GCAATAATTATATTAATTGTTTCATATTCAGCACGTAAAGATAAAATAGTTGTCATTGTTCCGGCTCCTGCGATCAAGGGAAATGCCAATGGCACAACACTTGCTGTTTCAGGAGCATCATCTTTATACAATTGTATACCTAAGATCATTTCGAGGGCTAAAAATAATAAGACAAAAGCACCGGCTACGGCAAAAGAATTCACATCTATGCCAATTAATTTCAATATTTCCTCCCCTACGAATAAAAAAGCAATCATAATAATAGCCGCAACTATAGACGCTTTTTCTGATTGGACATGGCCAACTTTTCGGCGTAAATCAATTATTATAGGGATACTTCCTATAATATCTATTACTGCAAATAATACCATCGTTGCAGTAATAATTTCTTTAAAATTTAGTCCCAATTTCATATTTCTAAAATTTTCGGCAAATGTATATAAACTAACTTTATTTTTAGTGTTATTTTATTGAAAAATTATAAGAATAATTTTCGAAGAATTAACCGTATTTTTGACTTCTGTTTTATTCATATAGAATTCATAAATGTTATGTTCCAATTAGGTAAAACCATTGTCTCTGAAGAAATTATTGAAAATGATTTTCTATGCAATTTATCAGCATGTAAGGGTGCATGTTGTATAGATGGAGAAGCAGGAGCACCATTAGAAGAAGAGGAACTTAAAATATTAATGGATATTTACCCAAAAGTAAAACCATTTTTAAGTAAAGAAGGTATTAATGCTTTAGAAGAACAGGGACTTTTTATAACCCTAGAGGGTGAATATGAAACACCATTAATTGATGGTAAAGATTGTGCCTATGTTAATGTTGATGAAAAAGGTATCGCTCAATGTGCTATTGAAGAGGCGTATAACCAAGGTGAGATAGATTGGAAAAAACCGGTATCCTGTCATTTATATCCAGTCAGGGTGCAAGATTATGCTGAATTTTCAGCGGTAAATTATCATAAATGGGACATATGTGATGACGCTTGTATATTAGGAAAAGAATTACAAGTACCCATTTACAAATTTGTTAAAGAGGCACTCATCAGAAAATTTGGTGAAGATTGGTACGAAGAATTGGAGAAAGTTGCTCTTAATTATAAAAAATAAAAAGCTCAAAATATTACTTTTAGGCAGAATTATAAAAACCCAGTAAACTTCGCTGCTAGCTAAAAATCAAAATTTTTATAGTCCTGAAAACCAAATATTTAAATGCTAAGTTATTGTTAACGAAATTTTCACTTTATTAATTTTTGTTAAAAACTTACCCTGTATTGTGAATAATTATAAGTTTCTTTTCTCATTAAAAAAGGGAATATTTGTTTCATCCGATTTCGGCCTAAAAAGCCATTTCTCTTAATTTTTCAAAAAAAGTTGATTTTAACATGTCGCAAGTAGAACCTATTTTAGCCCCTAATGATAACAGATTTGTAATTTTCCCTATTGAACATCACGATATCTGGGAATGGTATAAAAAACAAGAAGCAAGTTTTTGGACAGCTGAAGAAATAGATTTGCATCAAGATGTAACTGACTGGAATACAAAGCTTAGTGAAGATGAAAAATATTTCATCAAACATATTTTGGCTTTTTTTGCAGCTTCGGATGGTATAGTAAATGAGAATTTGGCAGAAAATTTTGTGACGGAAGTTCAATACTCTGAAGCAAAATTTTTCTATGGATTTCAGATCATGATGGAAAATATACATTCAGAGGTATATTCATTATTGATAGATACTTATGTAAAGGACGAAAAAGAAAAAGATCAACTATTTAGAGCAATTGAGGTTTTTCCGGCAATCAAAGAAAAAGCTGATTGGGCATTGAAGTGGATTGACAGCCCAAGTTTTGCAGAACGCTTAATAGCCTTTGCAGCTGTTGAAGGAATTTTCTTTTCAGGAAGTTTTTGTTCTATTTTTTGGTTAAAGAAAAGAGGCCTAATGCCAGGACTTACATTTTCAAATGAATTAATATCCAGAGATGAGGGTTTGCATTGTGATTTTGCTGTACACTTACATAATAATCACATGGTAAATAAAGTACCTAAGGAGCGCATTAAAGAAATTATTTGTGATGCTTTGGATATTGAAAGAAGCTTTGTTACCGAATCATTACCAGTGAGTTTGATAGGGATGAATGCCAAATTAATGACACAATATTTAGAGTATGTCACTGACAGATTATTAGTTGAGTTTGGTTGTGATAAAGTTTATAATTCAACCAACCCGTTTGACTTTATGGAAATGATCTCGTTAGAAGGAAAGACGAACTTTTTTGAAAAAAGAGTATCTGAATATCAAAAAGCAGGGGTAAAATCTGGTGGCACAGGAAGCATAAGCTTCGATGCAGATTTTTAACTAAAATATTCCGCTGAAAAGCACTTAAAAATAAATCCCAACTAATCTAAAAACAATAATGATATATGTATGTAGTTAAAAGAGATGGCAAGAGTGAACCAGTAATGTTTGACAAAATTACGTCAAGAGTAAGAAAGATGTGTTACGGATTAAACTCATTGGTTGATCCGGTGAAAGTAGCCATGAGGGTTATTGAAGGTTTGTATGATGGTGTAAGTACATCTGAGCTTGACAACCTTGCAGCAGAAATCGCAGCAACCATGACCGTTCAACATCCTGATTATGCGAAACTTGCGGCAAGAATAGCTGTTTCTAATCTACATAAAAATACTAAGAAGTCATTTACTGAAACAATGACAGATCTCATTGTATATGAAAATCCACGCACCGGGAAAAAAGCACCGATGATTGCCGATGATGTCTATGAAATTATGATGGCAAATGCAGAAAAGTTAGATTCTACAATAATCTATAATAGAGATTTTGGCTATGATTATTTTGGTTTTAAAACCTTAGAACGTTCTTATTTATTAAAGATAAATGGAATAATAGTTGAGCGTCCACAACATATGTTAATGCGAGTTTCTATTGGAATCCATAAAGAAGATATTGATGCCGCCATTGAAACATATGAGCTAATGAGTAAAAAATATTTTACACATGCTACACCAACCTTGTTTAATGCTGGTACTCCAAAACCTCAAATGTCATCTTGTTTTTTATTACAAATGCAGGATGATAGTATTGAAGGTATTTATGATACGTTGAAACAAACGGCGAAAATATCACAATCTGCTGGAGGCATTGGCTTATCTCTTCATAATATCAGAGCCACAGGTTCCTACATTAGAGGAACAAATGGAACTTCAAATGGCATAGTACCCATGTTAAAGGTATTTAATGATACTGCTCGCTATGTTGATCAAGGCGGGGGTAAGCGTAAAGGATCTTTTGCCATGTATTTAGAACCTTGGCATGCTGATATTTTTGACTTTTTAGACCTTAAGAAAAATACTGGAAAAGAAGAAATGCGAGCGCGCGATTTATTTTATGCCATGTGGATCTCTGATTTATTCATGAAGCGTGTTCAAGAAGATGCAGATTGGACATTGATGTGTCCAGATGAATGCCCACATTTATTTGATACATATGGAGATGAGTTTGAAAAATTATATGAAGGATATGAAAAAGTAGGGAAGGG
>CAZJCZ010000125.1:0-6311 GCA_964544575.1 uncultured Flavobacteriaceae bacterium
TGTACAAAACGTTTACGGTTAGTATGTGGGTATTCACTACAAGCTTTGGGTCTTACATCGTAAATAGTACAGGTATTATCCATTTCATCTAAAAAAGTACATGGAGCTTGATGCAATACCAAAAAATCATCTTCATCTCGTTGTAAATAGGTTGTAATGAATTGATGCTCTTTCATTCTAAAATACTTTGATATTCTCGCAACATCTTTATCCGTGAAAATTGGGCTTGTAGTTTTACAGCAATTTGCACAAGTCAAGCAATCTGTATTCGCAAATTCATTATCATGCAATTCTTGCATAATAATATCTAACTTTTTAGGAGACTTCTTTCTAAGTTTTGCAAAATACTTTTTAGTTTCAGCATGTTTTTCTTCTGCTAATTTTGTAATGTTATCTATACTTGCTTTCATCAAAATTAATCAAACCAAAGTGTAAATGTTTTTATTTTGGCCAAATCAGGTATTTGTGCTAAACTGACTTTTTCTGTCCCAAAATCATTAATACCCAGGTCTTTTTTATTAATGGCAATGGTAACATCTAATTCATCAACAAACAAAACTGCAGTAGTAAATGTAGATTCCACCTTATTCACTGTATAATTTTCAACAATGTCCTTAAATGTTGAAGATATATTTAATCCTTTAATAGTTTTATATCTTTTATCAAAAATCTGAATACTCTCTATAGTTGAAGTAGAATCATGTTCTGCTTTAGGAATAATGGTCAATAAATGATCCCCATTTTTAGCATACAACAGATATTCATCATATTCAGCATCAGCAAATCCACCTTCACCGATGTGTGACACCAAAGAATCTTTAACAAAAATTGATTCAATTTCGTGGATTTGAGTAGTTGACATAATTTTTCCTAACTGGCCTTTTGCCATGGTAAAATTATCTTCTTTTTTACATTGTATCAATACGATTGATAACAATAATACAAAGGAATATTTTATTTTGTTTATTCTCATCTCATTGCTTTTTTTAAAACCCCTAATACACCTCTAATAAAAGTTGCACTCGTTACAACTTTAAGAATCGGATTCATTCTTGTACTCCTTCTACTTGAAGTCCTTCTAGAGGTTTTTGAATTTTCTTTTTTCTTTTTCTCTTCAACTTCAATTTTATTAGCCCTCTCAATTTTTTCGTTTAAAATTTCGTAGGCACTTTCTCTATCAACAACTTCGTTGTACTTTTTTGTCAACTTAGATTTGGAAATCTGCATGTTCAGCTCATCTTCAGTTAATATGTCCATTCTACTCATTGGAGCTCTGAGCATGGTTCTTGCTAAAGGCGTCGGAATTCCTTTTTCGTTCAAACACGAAACTAATGCCTCACCAATTCCTAATTTAGTAAGTACTTGGGCAGTGTCATAATATTCAGAATCAGGATAATTCTCTGCCGTTAACTTAATAGCTTTTCTATCATTCGCTGTAAAGGCTCGTAAGGCATGTTGAATTTTTAACCCTAATTGAGATAATACATCAGAAGGAACATCCTTTGGGTTTTGTGTTACAAAATATACCCCAATACCTTTTGATCTTATCAGTTTAACGATACTTTCTATCTGGTTTAAAAGTGCTTTAGATGCCTCGTTAAAAATTAAATGAGCCTCGTCAATAAATAAAATCAATTCAGGTCTGCCTGAATCACCTTGCTCTGGGAAAGTTGAATAAATTTCAGCTAATAATTGCAACATAAAAGTAGAAAACAACTTTGGTTTATCTTGGATATCTGTTAAACGCAAAACAGATATTAATCCCCTTCCATTTTCATCAACTCTTGTAAGATCTTCTACTTCAAAAGAACGTTCCCCAAAGAACAATTCACCTCCTTGTTGTTCAATTTCTACTACCTTACGAAGAATTGAACCAGTTGAAGATGTTGAAATTCTACCGTATTCAGATTCCAACTCCTTCTTTCCTTCTTGGGTTGAATATTGTAATACTTTCTTAAAATCTTTTAAATCTAATAAAGGAATTTTTTTGTCATCGCAATACTTAAACAAAATAGCAACTATACCACTTTGAGTTTCAGACAGATCTAAAATTCTAGAAAGTAGTACTGGACCAAATTCAGAGACGGTTGCCCTTAAACGAGTTCCATCTTGTTCAGAAATTGTTAAAATTTCAACCGGAAATCCCTTAGCTTCAAATGGTAAACCAATCTTTTTATGACGTTCATCAATTTTAGGATGCCCGGGGCTTGCCTTAGCTAAGCCACTCAAATCACCTTTCACATCCATTAATAAAACAGGAACACCTTTTTCTGAAAGATTTTCTGCCAATACTTGCAATGTTTTAGTTTTGCCCGTCCCTGTTGCTCCGGCAATCAACCCATGTCTATTCAGGGTTTTTAATGGAATATTTACAAAGGCTTCTTTAACTGTTTCTTCTCCCAACATGGCAGCCCCAAGTGTTATAAAATCTCCTTTCGTTTTATATCCTTCATTTATATACTTAAAAAATACTTCCTTTTTACTCATTTATTCTAATTTTAGTTAAAAATAGTTAAAAAAAAAACATGATATTCAATACAGCTGTCAATGTTTTAATAAAATTACAATTATGACAATTTTTATTGAAATAATAAGGTGTTTATTAAAATAATTACTCAAATTTGCTCATTCATTTTCGCTATGAAAAATCAAATTAAAAACATAGAAAAACAAATTGAAAATTACCAAAAAGATGGTTTGAAATTATTTGTTTCTTCATCTTTTCAAACGCAAAGTGTACCGCTATTACACATTATTAGTTTAATAGATAATACTATTCCAATCTATTTTATTAATACTGGCTTTTTATTTCCTGAAACGCATATTTTTAAGAACGAACTTAAAAAAGATTTCAATTTAAATGTAGTAGAAATTAGTTCGCCAATTTCAAAACACTTGCAAAAAAACGAAAAAGGTAATTTCTTATTTTGCAATGATCCCAATAAATGTTGCTATTTAAACAAGACCTTGCCACTTGATCTTGTTTTGCAGAATTTTGACGTATGGATCAATGGTGTTCGAAAAGATCAGAATACCAACAGGAGTAAATTAAATATTGAGGAAAATGCACCACATAACACATTGCGTTATCATCCAATGTTAGATTGGACCGCTAAAATGGTATGGGATTATTTAAAAATTAACGAACTGAAAAAACATCCGTTGGAAAATGACGGATATATTAGTATTGGTTGTAAACCATGTACAGATAAATACAGTGCAAATTTAGAAGACACAAGGAATACCCGTTGGTCCGGAATGAATAAAACTGAATGTGGACTGCATACTGATTTAATTACGAAATAATGAAAATATTAATAACTGGTGGTGCGGGCTATATTGGTTCGGCACTTACTTTACTGTTGCAAGAAATTGATGAAATTAAAAAAATTATTATTTATGATAATTTAAAAAGAAAAAATTATTCACTTTTTACATGCAATAAGAAATTAAGTAAAGTAGAATTTATAAATGCTGATATTTTAGATAGAAAAAAATTAACCAATGCTGTTCAGCGAGTTGATAAAGTAATTCACTTAGCCGCTAAGGTATTGACTCCATTTTCTGATAGTGAAATTCACGCATTTGATCAAGTAAATAATTGGGGGACTGCTCATTTAGTAGACATATTAGATAATAACCCAAAAGATATTATTTTTTTAAGTAGTGCTTCAGTTTATGGTGTTAGTTCAAATAATCATGTGTTAAATGAGAACAGTGGTATAAAACCGTCCTCGTTTTATGGAACTTCAAAGTTAGATGCAGAAAAGCATATAAAACGATTAGAAAATAGTTGTAATTATTATATTTTAAGATGTGCCAATGTATACGGTTATAGTCCGGCTTGGAGAATGGATGCCGTTGTAAATAAATTTATGTTTGAAGCTAATTTTAAAAAGCAGCTCATTATTTATGGTGATGGCACCCAGCACAGACCTTTTATTTATCTTAAAACATTATTAAAAGTAATTCAAAAGATTCTTATCAATGGGTCTACTAAAAAAGGTACTTATAATTTAGTTGAGCATAATTTATCAATCAATGATGTTAAAGATGTAGTACAAAAAATTATTCCAGATACTGAAATAATTTACATCAACAAAGAGAATAAATTGAAGGGATTACAATTAGAACCATCTCATAAATTATTTGAAGAACTAGGTATCAAAGAAACAAATTTCGAAAAAGAACTAATACAATTTAAAGATAGATTTTCGTTCTAACTACATTAATGGATATAGCAACACAATTATTAATTGACAAAGGTGAGATGCTTCCTTTAATGGAAGAATTTTACACAATACAGGGAGAAGGCTATCATACCGGCACTGCAGCTTATTTTATAAGAATTGGTGGTTGTGATGTAGGTTGCCACTGGTGCGATGTTAAAGAAAGTTGGAATTCAGAATTACATCCTGCAACGGCCGCCGATAAAATTATTGAAAATGCAAAAAAATTCTGCGATACCGTTGTGATTACAGGAGGAGAACCTTTAATGTGGAACATGGAGTATCTAACAAAAAATCTTCAACAACAAAAAATTAAAACACATATCGAAACTTCTGGAGCTTATCCATTAACTGGAAAATGGGATTGGATTTGTCTGTCCCCTAAAAAAAATAAATTACCACTTGCAAAAATTTACAAAAGAGCAAACGAACTGAAGGTAATTGTATATAACAAAAGTGATTTTAAATTTGCGGAAGAGCAAGCCTCACATGTAAACAAAAATTGCGAACTTTTTTTGCAACCTGAATGGAGTAATCAAAAGAAAATGACATCTCTAATTGTAGATTATGTGATGAATAACCCCCAATGGAAAATATCTCTTCAAACACATAAATATTTGAATATTCCTTAAGCGGCTTTTATTCGGTGCATAGTAATACTATGAACCCTTTCAAACTGTTCTTTCAACCCCATATCACTATTATCAAATTCAATTGCATCATCTGCTTTCATTAAAGGAGAATCCTCGCGAGTTGAATCTATCAGATCTCTTTGCTGAACATTTTGTAATATTTCTTCATAGGTAACTTTATGCCCTCTATCCAACAATTCTTTATAGCGCCTGGTAGCTCTTTTTCCCGGAGATGCAGTCATAAATAATTTCAATTCAGCATCTGGAAATACAACAGTTCCAATGTCTCTTCCATCCATCACCAATCCTCTATGAATTCCCATTTTTTGTTGTTGCTCCACCAATTTTTTGCGTACTGCTGAAATTTCGGAGACTTTACTTACCAGTTTAGAAACGGCAATTGATCTAATTTCTTTTTCAACATTTATATCATTTAAATACATTTCAGAAAATTTTAATTTTTCGTTGTATTTGAATTTCAAATCTATGTTTTCCAAATTTTCAATGAGTATTTTTTCATTTAAAAAATCAATATCTACATGACCATTTTGCATTGCAAATAAAGTGACTGCTCTGTACATGGCTCCTGAATCAACATAAAGATACCCAAGCGTATTCGCCAATTCTTTGGCTATTGTGCTTTTACCTGTTGATGAAAAACCATCAATTGCAATAATTATTTTTTTTTCCTCTTTCAATTTTTATGATATTAAAATGTTTGCTTAGACAAATTTATGTTTAAAGTAAATGTATTGGTGTTAGAAACAGGATGATATTTTGTGAAAGCGTAATTAAATTTTAATCTACCCATTTTCAATCCAAATCCGGCAGATAATCCTGCAAAAGTCCTGCTTTCAGTTAAACGTAATTCTCTACCACGTCTAAAGTTATAACCTAATCTCAAATTAAAACCCTTTTCGGGGAAAAATTCTGCACCAACAACAATATGTCTAAATGCATTATTTACAAAAGATATTTTATCATTACTAGTATCGCCTCCAATAGTAGTTTGACTATCAGAAGGATTTTGAACAGAAACATCCCATTTTTGCAAGTTATTAATCGTTACATGCCATTGTAAAGGAACGTTTTCTAATTTATAAGATGCACCAACAGCAATTTCTAATGGTAATGATTCTCTGACTTCATCAAAAGCAGTGATCTGATACCCAACATTTCTAATAACTGCTGTAAAGATATAAGGTTTAGTATCATCAAAATATGTCAATCCCAGATCAAAAGCCGCACCACTTGAACTATAGTTTTCAATACTAGAGCTGATCAATTTTACATTTGTTCCTGCATAAAAATGACTTGAAGGTATTCTATAGGCGTACCCAACAGAAACTGATAAATCTCTGGCATTAAAAGTGCCGGTTTCAACGCCGTTTTCATCTGCAGCAATAAATTTACCATAATTAACATAGGTTATTCCTGCATGTAATGTACC
>CAZJCZ010000126.1:0-1943 GCA_964544575.1 uncultured Flavobacteriaceae bacterium
CTTTATCTTTTATTAAATTACGCTCAAAATACTGAGGGATTTCCAACACTATATCCACGTCTCCGTTCAACATGGCTGAGGAAGCCATTTTTGCTGATGAAAAATCTGTAATCACTTTAAAATAATCAGAAGCATTAAACTTTTCAACTAATGCCCTCGATGTAGATGTATGATCGCCATCAATATATGAAAACTTTATATTTTTTACTTCAAATGTAGCGGCATTTGCTAAAATTATGAGTTGGATTAAGGGCATTGCAAAAATGATGGGTAACATCCCTTTATTTCTGAAGATTTGTTTGAATTCTTTTTGTATGATATAACTTATGATCTTCATTATTCTAATCTTATTTTATATTTCTTCGTACTTAAAGCAATAAAAAATATTGTCATTCCAAATAAGATCAGAGTTTCTTTCCATATAAAGGTGAGTCCAACACCTTTAAGCATGATCCCTTTTATAATAATGATGAACCATTTTGCAGGTATGATGTTGCTAATTACCTGCAAAGGCCAGGGCATGCTTGAAATCGGGAAAATAAAACCTGACAACAATATAACAGGTAGCATAAGTCCCATTAAGGAGATCATCATTGCCGTTTGCTGGGTGGCAGAAATCGTAGATATTAATATGCCTAAAGACAATGCGGTAATTATAAATAAAACACTCTCAATTCCCAATAACAATAAACTTCCTTGCACAGGCATGTTAAAAATAAAAATACTTAATACAATAATAACAATGGCATTAATAATTGATAAAAAGATATAAGGCACTACTTTACCAACAATGACTTGAAATGGTTTTAATGGAGAAACCAATAAAATTTCCATAGTACCTAATTCCTTTTCTCTTGTAATAGAGATTGACGTCATCATGGCAGATACCAACATTAATATGATGGTCATCACTCCCGGAACAAACATAAACACACTTTTTAATTCTGAATTATAGACCATGCGTGTTTCTGAGACAATTTGATAGTTTAAAGGAATATTATTGTTTAGCTCTTGTTGATATTTTTTTAGAATGGCATTGGTATAATTGCTTATTGTATTTGCTGTATTCGGATCTGTGGCGTCGGCAATAACCTGGATAGTTACGTTATTTTCTTTGATTATTTTTTCACTGAAGTTTTTTTCAAAAATCAAAACTGCTTTGATCTTTCCTTTCTTAAAAACGGATTCTATATCCTTTTCTCGTTCGATTAATTGGTTGATACTGAAATATTTTGATGCAGATATTTTATTGATAATTTCATGGGTCATTGCATCTTTTGAATGGTCTAATATGGCAATGTCAACATTATTGATTTCATTAGTAATTGCAAACCCAAAAAGTAAAATTTGTGCAATTGGCATTCCAAATAGTATAAATAATGAACGCTTATCTCTAAAGATATGGTAAAACTCCTTTTTTATGAATCCTTTAAACCGCTTCATTCTCGAGCTAATTTTAAAAATACATCATTCATACTATCTGCCTCGTACTGACTTTTAAGCATTTTAGGAGTATCTAAGGCTTCAATTTTACCATTGACCATGATAGAAACACGATCACAATATTCGGCTTCATCCATATAATGCGTAGTTACAAAAATTGTAGTGCCATTACTAGCCGTTTTATATATCATTTCCCAAAACTGTCTTCTAGTTATGGGATCAACGCCTCCTGTTGGTTCGTCTAAAAACACAATTTTGGGATTGTGCAATAAGGCAACAGAAAATGAAATTTTTTGTTTCCACCCCAATGGTAAAGACCCAACCAATTGATTTGCTATTTCCTGCAATCCTAATTCATCGATAAGTTCTTTGGTTTTTTCTTTAATTTTTGAGCGCGATAAGCCATAAATTCCGCCAAAAAATGTTATATTTTCTTTGACTGTTAGATCATCATATAAGGCAAACTTTTGGCTCATATATCCAATATTTTTTTTAATATC
>CAZJCZ010000126.1:2043-6271 GCA_964544575.1 uncultured Flavobacteriaceae bacterium
GTGTCTTCAATGGTTGGTTTTGTAATTTCAAACGTAATATTTGTAAGGGAACATTCTTCTAGATATTGACTTAATTCCGCTGGATCAAAATTCTCTCTCTTGTCTGTATAATGAACAAACTCCCCGAAAGGGTAGACACTATAATGATGCTCGTAGTTTTTAAGGCTTTTAATTAATTGATACATATTGTTGGCACTGACATTGTAAATAGTTTTTGGATAGTTATTTACAATAGATTCTGGTGTGTCAATTTCTAAAATATTCCCATCTTGGATCAGAGCAATTCTATCGCATAATGCGGCTTCATCCATATAAGGTGTAGAAACTAACATAGTAATTCCTTTTTGCTGTAATCGTTTTAACATCTCCCAAAATTCTTTGCGAGATACAGGATCAACGCCCGTTGTTGGTTCATCTAAAAACAACACTTCTGGTTTATGTATCAATGCACAACACAAGGCTAGTTTTTGTTTCATACCTCCCGAGAGTTTACCTGCTCTTCGATGTTTAAAAGGTTCTATTTGCTCATATATGTCTTTGATTAAATCGTAGTTTTCTTCAATAGTTGTACCGAAAATAGTCGCGAAAAAAGTTAAATTTTCTTCAACAGTTAAATCTTGATATAACGAAAACCTCCCTGGCATATAACCCACACTATTTCTAATACTTTTATAGTCGTTAACTACATCAAAACCGGCAACAGATGATGTCCCTTCATCAGCAAATAAAAGTGTAGTTAAAATTCTAAATAATGTTGTTTTTCCAGCTCCATCAGGTCCGATCAATCCAAATAATTCTCCTTTTTTTACATCAAACGAAACATTGTTTAAAGCCTTTACCTTTTTAAATGATCTTGATATGTTAGTAACTGTAATACTCACTATTAGTTAAAATAATTTTGATATAAATTCAAATTCTCTTTGATACTTGCTGTTATTTTTGAACCCTCTTCAATTGATGTTGATGTCAAGAGATAATCTATTTTCTCTATGAGTGGGAGCAAAAAAACATGAAGATTGTCATGAGATGGCCCTTTCATGGAACATTCTTTAATTACCATATTCTTTTCATTATTTAGTTTGTTCGCCAATTGATGATAATCTTTAAGAGTTATGAGGTTGTTGTCCTCAATAAGTTTTAGCATGGCATTTATACCTTGGGTGGTTTCAATATTCGCTTTCCATTTTGTGTCCTTATCTAAGGAAATATCATGAATCCAATCGTTATTTAAGATATTATCTTTGTCTGCCACTTCTTCTTTTATAGTTTCAGATTCCTTTACAGAAGTTTCTGGTACTTTGTCTTTCTTTTTTGATTCGTTACAACTTATTATTGTTATGGAAAAAATAGCGATTACAAGGAGTATTTTAATTCTAATTTTTAATCTTAAAGTTTTCATATATGTATTTATTAGTTATTCAGAATCTTTTATCCACATTTCTGCTGGCATGCCAATTTTTAAGCTGCCATCATTGGCTACATCTACTTTAATCGCATATACCAAGGCAACACGTTCTTCTTTTGTTTGAATGATCTTTGGTGTAAATTCTGCTTCTGAAGCGATCCAACTTATAGTGCCTATATAAGATTTCATCGACTGAATATCATCAATTTTTACAGTTACCTTTTGACCGATTTTAATCGTGGCGAGTTGTTTTTCACTGACATACACACGTAATTTCATAGTAGAAAGATCTGCTATTTTGTAGAGAGGTTTTCCAAGCGAAGTAATCTCATTAGGTTCAGCATATTTTACGAGAAGGGTTCCATTAATGGGATTGATGATTTTGCTTTTGTTTATTTGATCGTCAATTTGCTTTATTTGAATATCAATGCTCTTAAGCTCATTAACCACTGGGGCATTTTGTATTTCGACACTTCTTATTCGTTGTTTTATTACATCAATTTCGCCCGTAATATCATCTAATTGTTTTTGTGTCCCGGCATTATCTTGTATTAAATTCTCAATCCTTTTATGGTTTATATTGGCAGTTTTTAGTTGGGCATTTAAAACGCTAATTTGAGACAATACTCCTTTGGATTTTGAAGCAATCACATCTTTTGAAACAAGTAATTGTTCTCGTTTTAAAGCTAGTGGAATAGTATCGATATAGCCTAAAAATGCATCTTTTTTTAATATATCACCTTCCTGAGCACTAAACTGTATTATTTTGCCGTTGTTCTCTGCTGAAACTGTAATTTCGGTCGCTTCAAAATTACCATAACCATCAGCTTTATCGTTGCCGTTGCAGGATAGTAGGCTTATAGCTACTATGCTTATTCCTGTTATAAATTTAGTGTGATCCATGTGATTTTGTTTATTGTCCTATTGTTATGTTATAATTTGCTTTTGCCAATTGCAACTGGATAGTATGTGCAATCAAGGTGTTTTGATCTTCATATAGATTAGTTAATTCTGTAATGTATGCTGAAGTGGTGATGACGCCGTTTTTTAATTGTGATTCAGCTGATCTTAATACATCTTTTCTCAGTGAAATAATTTCAGCGTCGGTTTCAATAAATGCTGAAATTTTATCAATTTCAATTTGTTGCTGTTTGAGTTCTGTGTTGGTGTTTAAATTAAATATTTCAGCTTCATTATTTATGATATCTTTATTTATCGAAATAGATTCGCGTTGTTTTTTATTGGCATTCCAATCAAATACGTTCCAGCTCAATTTTACACCAACAGTATAAAAAGTCTGGAATGAGTTGTCTAACATATTCAATCCGGGATTTCCATATCCACTATTGGCAAACCCTATGAACATAGGTGAATTTTGTTTTGATAATAACAGCGCAGAACTTTCAATTTCTTCTTGTTTGAGTTCAAATAATTCCAATTCAGGGCGCTTTACTTCTGTTGACTGACTTGTGTTAATAACAGGTTCCTGAAATTTCGTTGTTGGTGCTACACTGACTCCAATTAATGATGATAACGACTCTATTAAACCTAATTTATTTTTAGCAAGTTCAGTGAATTGCTGTTTGATTTTAAGCAATTCTGCTTCAATAACTTTGTCGGAGGTTGGTAAAACAACTCCATTTTTAATACCTGATTGTATTTCTTTTAAATTTGTTTGTAGTTGTGTTTGCTTGAGTGATAATAAATTACGTTTTTCTTGTAATAATAACACCGAAAAGAATAATTGATTAACCTGCTTTTTTAGCTGGTAAACATTTACTTCTATCTGTTTTTTCCGGGTTTTCAAGGTAGCTTGTTTAGCTGTTGCCTTTGCATCAATGATACCTCCACCATAAATTAACTGATTGACAGAAACAGAGGCTCTATATTGATCTTTGTTAAGAGGTTCTATGCCAGCAGTAGGGATAGGAATTTGAATAACATCAGATTGATAAGTAGCTTGTGCATTTAAATCGATTTGAGGAAGTTTTCCAGCTTTAATTACTTCCAGATCTTTAGTATGTTGCTTTTCTAAAATAGCACCTTGCTTTATCAAAGGGTAGTTGGTACTTACTAATTTATAACAATCTTCTAACGATATTTGTTCTTGAGCAAAAATTCCAAATGACATGAACAAAATGAGATATATACTTAATTTTTTCATTTCGGTACTTTTATTGAATTTATTATAAAATCTGCTACTTCAGTTTTTCTATCTTTCATTAATTGTTGGTAGGAATCATCATTGATGTTTATAAATCCCTTTAACATCGGAGCTCCTATAAACGGAAATATGTTCAGGGCCATAATATTGATAAATAATTGTTCCGCCATAATAGGTCTTATAACTCCTTCGGCAACTTTGGCATTGACTTGATTTCTGAATTTCTCAATATTCGGGAAATCTTTATCAGATTGCAATTTTTTTACAAAATCCGGATTCCTGTTCAATTCCTGAAGAATAAAATTCGGTAAATAGGGGTGTTTGATCACAAAGGATATATAATTATTTGAGAAGCTTTTAATTTTATCGAATATGCTTGAATCATCATTTAGAATTTTATTCAATTGAGGCGCCAACAAAGAAAAAGCCCCTTTAAAAACAGCTTCAAAAAGCATTTTTTTACTTCTATAATAGTAATGAAGCATCGCTTTATTGATGCCGGCCTCATCTGCAATTTCCTGCATTCTTGACCCGTCCATTCCTTTGCGTTGAAATACATTCTGAGCAGCATCTAATATCTGACTTTCTGTATTTTCATCTTTAGTTTTGATCATCTCTAACTATTTAGTTTAACCAAATGGTTAACAAAAATAGATAAA
>CAZJCZ010000127.1:0-6243 GCA_964544575.1 uncultured Flavobacteriaceae bacterium
GAACCCAGACGAGAATCTACCTGTGTATGATCAATAGGGTCAAAACCGGCATCAGTACCATCTATTGGATAAAAAAATGGTAATAGATGAACACCGCCAAATACATCTTTCAGCTCCTTATCGAGTAAAAGTTGCAATTTTTTCATACCCCCTTGGGTAAGACGGTCTACATAGGTTATAAGGTGTACCTGGTTCTTCATGTATGCTTTAATTTTTTTATGCTAAATTTATGCCAAAGATATTCAGATTGATAACTTGGAAAAATCACTTTGCAAGGTTATAATTTTAATTTATAATAATATTATATCTATTAAAAATATATCTAATAAATAAATTAAAATTATATATATTATTGTATATTAATTATTTATAATACAGTAATTAAAGTGTAACTATAATATGAAGGCATCTATTAACAATATAGCATACGATATAAAAAATAGCGAAACGATTCTAGAATTCGTTAGGCGTATAGAAAATAGAGATGCTATCCCAACCATGTGCCAAGACGATAGATTAGATAATTTTGGTTCATGCAGGGTGTGCTCTGTTGAAGTTGCTAGAGAAAAGGATGGATTCACCAAAACAGTGGCTTCTTGTCATACCCCGGTATCTGAAAATTTGTTTATCTATCATGAAACCGATAAAATGAAACGGTTGCGAAAGAATATCGTTGAATTGGTTTTGTCTGATTATCCTTCTGATAAAGTTTTTGCACCTAAAGATAAAATTCCAACGGAATTTCAAAAAACAATCGCAGAGATTGGTATTCCTAATGTACGCTATCCTAAAGGAGATAATCATCTGGACATTCAACCTGACCGGGCGCATCCTTACATAAAATCTGATCTCTCACAATGCATCAATTGTTATCGATGTGTAAGAGCGTGTGAAGAAATTCAGGGAGAAATGATCTTAGGTATGTCGGGGCGTGGTTTTGCAACCAATATCATTAAAGGTTTTGATACAACTTTTGATGAATCTGCTTGTGTTTCATGTGGTGCTTGTGTACAGACTTGTCCAACAGAAGCCTTAACAGATAAATTTGAAACCAAAACCTTAGTAGCTGATAAAACGGTGCGTACAACCTGTACCTATTGTGGTGTGGGTTGTCAATTAGACGTTTCGGTAATTAATGGAGAGATACGAGGTATTCAAGCTCCGGAAACTGCTGAAGTTAATGAGGGCCATACCTGTCTTAAAGGGCGCTTTGCATTTCAATTCTATAACCATCCTGATCGCTTAAGAGAACCTATGATCAAGAGAAATGGTGAGTTTGAAATTGTTACCTGGGATGAAGCTTATGATTTTATAGCGAGTAAATTAACTTTCATAAAAAACAAATACGGTGTTGATGCTATTGGAGGCATATCATCGTCAAGAGCAACCAATGAAGAGAATTATTTGATGCAAAAGATGATTCGCGTTGCTATCGGAACCAATAATATAGACGGTTGTGCCAGGGTATGCCACGCTCCTACTGCATTTGGTATGCAACAAGCTTTTGGTACGGGTGCGGCAACAAATTCTATAGTAGATCTACAAGACACAGATACCATCTTTTTATTTGGGGCAAATCCTGTGAAGGGTCATCCGGTTACCGGGGCTAAATTTAAGCAACTCTTTATGAAAGGCATAACCTCTATTGTAGTTGATCCAGTTAAAACAAAATTAGCCGAGTTGGCTACTTATTTTTTGCAAATTCGTCCGGGTACTAATGTGGCCATCCTCAATATGATCGCACATTACATCATCAAAGAAGGCTTGGTAAAAAATGACTTTATTGATGCTTATACCGAATTATACAATGAGTTTAAAGACCATGTTATTCATTTAGATATGGATGAATTAGCATTGTTAACAGGCGTTGACAAGCAATTGGTCAGAGAAGCTGCCATCGCATATGCTAGTGCAGAAAATGCCATGGAATTCCACGGTTTAGGAGTTACTGAACATTTTCAAGGAAGTAAAACCGTAATGCTTTTATCAAATATTGCAATGATGACAGGAAATGTGGGCAGAAAAGGCGTTGGCTTGAATCCTTTACGGGGACAAAACAATGTGCAAGGGGCGGCTGATATGGGCGTGCAACCTCATCAGGGAGCAGGGTATCTCGATATCAACGACCCTGAAGTTCAACAATACTATGCTAAAAAATATGGTGTTGCTAAAATGCCCGTAAAAGAAGGCTTGAAAATACCTATGATGCTGGATGCAGCGCTTGAAGGAAAGATAAAGGCCTTATACATCATGGGGGAAGACACCATCATGACCGACCCCAATTCATATCATAGCATAAAAGCATTTGAACAATTAGAATTGATCGTGGTACAAGAGCTTTTCATGACGGCTACAACAGAAATGGCCGATGTGGTTTTACCCGCCTCTTCCTATTTTGAAAAGAACGGCACTTTTACCAATGGCGAACGTCGTGTTCAACGTGTAAATAAAGTGATTGAACCCATAGGAAATACAAAACCAGATGGGCAGATCATTATTGATATGATGTATAAATTGGGTTATGAACAACCCACAGGCCGAATCTATGAAGCCAGTAAGATCATTGAGGAAATTGCCGACGTCATTCCTTTTATGAAAGGATTAACCTGGGAAGGTCTTGGTAAAAATGGCTTACAATGGCCTATAAAAGAAGATGGTTCTGATACTAAGATGTTGCATATTGATGGCGCCTTTAAAAAAGGAAAAGGAAAGTTTCATCATTTTGATTTTGAAGAATCTCCTGAAATTGTCGAACACGGTATAAAATATCCGTTCATATTAACTACAGGGCGCGAATTGGAACATTATAATTCGGGCACAATGACAAGAAGAACCGACAATCAGGAACTATTAGCTAAAGATTATTTAGAGGTGCATCCAAAAGATGCGCTGGAAAAAGGCATTAAAGACGCTGAGACGGTTCGAATATTTTCAGATAGAGGAAGTGTTAATATTTCAATTAAATACTCTAAAAAGGTTAAAAGAGGTATTTTAAGGACTACCTTTCATCAACCCGAAGTGTTTATCAACATCATAACAGGTAGCATTGGTGATAAAGAAACAATGACTCCTGAATATAAAGTGGTTGCTGTAGATTTTGAAAAAGTTTAAAATATTGATCTATGCAAACATTTAGCTATGAAGCACTTCAAATAAAAGGACGCTCTTCAAAAAAAATAATTGATACGCTGGTTGTTGAAGCTGCCCTTCAGATCAATATTAACAATGAGCCTTATACCGTAGTGATGCGCACTCCGGATGACGACGAAGAACTTATAAGAGGTTTGCTTTATGCTGAAGATATCTATAAAAGCGATGAAGAGCTTCCGTTAGAAATAATTGAAACGGCAGAAAACGGATTTTGTATTATCAATGCTGCCATCCCAAAAAACAAATTAAGGAAGGGATATTTAAATAAACGCACCTTGCTTTCGGTCTCTTCTTGTGGTATTTGTGGCAAACAAAAATTAGAAGATATTAAATTAACTGGCAGTTCTTTACCAATAAATAATTCAATTAATACTTTAGATTTAAAAGAATTATTTACCACCATGCATCAGCATCAAATAATTTTTGACAAAACAGGAGGTTCGCATGCTGCGGCACTATTTGATGATCAGAAAAATCTACTGGTGCTTAGAGAAGATATTGGAAGGCATAATGCCGTTGATAAAGCGGTTGGTACTTTGCTTAACCAACACAAATTGAAAGAGGCAAGTCTATTATTAGTAAGTGGCAGGGTTTCATATGAAATTATATCAAAAGCCTTCATAGCTAAAATACCGGTTATAGCTGCTGTTTCCGCTTGCTCCTCTTTAGCAGTTGATTTTGCCAAAGAGTTTGGTATTCAATTGATAGGATTTTCAAGGGACGATGACGGTATGATATATGCCAATCCTAGTAAAATCTCATAGCGTTACTCTAATTAGTTCGATTAATTTCATCTTGAGCACTCTGACGGTCACGTGACGATTTAATTTTTTTATTTCCAAAGTTCCTTGTATAGGTTAAAATAAAAGTTCTGTTACTAAATCTAAGTTCACTCACCGTATTTAAATTTAACTCCGGTATTTCAGTTGTTGATTTCCATGCTCGACTGTCAAAAATATCATTAATACTAAATTTAAGTGTGCCCCATGAGCCGTTGAGCTTTTGTTGAAATCCAACATTCATTGCAAAAACAGGCTCAGTTTTACTATAACCAAATTGACCGGCACCACGATAATTCATGTTAATTTCTGAACTGAAATTTTCAGCAATTGAAAAGCTATGAGAACTGTTAGCTCTGAATGTACTTTGTTCTGATTTAAAAATAAAATCTCCATTATTATTTTCGGTAATAGTGTTCAAATAGGTAAAATTATTTTGCGTTTTCCACCAATTGGCTATCGTAACAGGCAATCCTAAGGTTACACTAAACACTTCAGTTCTATCTAAATTATCTGCTTGATATGTGAATAAATCTGTATCCGGGTCGATTGTCGGTGTAAATCTTGCAATTGTTCCCTTTTCTATTGAATATTCTAACTTTAGCAAATAAGAAAGATAATTGGTCGTAAAGGCTACATTATCAGACAGTGCAGGCTGAACGCTAGGATTACCCGATATCAAGGTGGACGGATCAAAGAATATGACAAAAGGAGCCATTTCCCATAAAGTAGGCCTGGTAATACGTCTTGAATAGGAAGCTCCAAAACTTAAAGAATCATTTACATTGTGAGATAAATATGCCGTAGGGAACAACTCTCCATATGATCTATCAACGAGGACACCTTCTGTATCTGAAATTAGCTCTGAAACGGTATGCTCATATCTCAACCCTAATTTAAGGTCCGTTTTATCACTTATCGAATACCCTAACGATGTATAGGCTGCCAAAATACGTTCGTCGAGATCGCTATTACTAGTAAGCGTGGGATCAGGTATATAATTCAGGCCATCAAGAGTTTCCACAGAAACGTCGTTCCCAAAAGTAATAAATGCGGCTTTGACACCCGTTTCTAATTTTACCTTATCATTTATTTGATTGCTATAATCTGCATTGCTCACAATTACTTCCATGGGGGTTACCTTATCACTTTTTGTGAACTCCTCCTCAAGAAAGTTATTATCACCATCAAAATAACTATTTATATAAGTATTCGGATTATTAGTATCAAAATATATATAATCAACATCAAAATTAACATATCCGTCTTTTTTAAAATCATGCTTTAAATTCATATTAATTCGGATATTTTTTATGGAGTTAATTTCCGTATTCATAATTTCAATAAAAGAGGTTGGTATACCATTCTCTTTTTGTTCACTGGTGTTAAAAGCATCCATAGACCATTTGCTATCATTCGCTGACATAAGCATTCCTACAATGGTTTTTTCAGTAGCTTGATAATCAATACCGAAACGAAGACTATGATTACGCTGAACAGGATCACGATCAGTAACTGTTGATAAATCTGTCGGGATATTACTCGAGTTTAAGAAACTTCTGGAAAATTCCCAAAACTGACCTTGATTTCTTCTTCTAAATCCATAGTCACCGAAAATATTAATTTTATTTTTTCTATAATTAATATTTATATTATCTGAGGTTGTTGTGCCATTACCAATACCCCCTGAAAATGAATAGGAACCGTTTAACCCCGTATCTATGTTCTTTTTTAATACAATGTTTATATAACCTGCATTTCCTTCAGCATCAAAATTGGCAGGCGGGGTCGTGATCAATTCAATACTCTCAATATTATCTGAACTCATACCTTCCAAGAGCTGCACCAGACTTGAGGTTGGCATATAACTCAATTTACCGTTCATCATCACTTCAACACCTTCTTTTCCAACAATTGATATACTATTATCCTGTCTATTTACTAATACGCCCGGCGATCTTTCTAATACTTCCAAGGCCGTTGTTCCTGCAGATAAGATACTACTAGCCACATTAATCACCATTCGATCAATTTTCTGCTGATATAAGGGTTTTTTTGCTCTCACTGTAACTTCATCAAGACCAACGGCCTCAGAGACGGTTATGGTAGGCACAGTAAAGGTTGAATTGGATTTTAACACAAAAGGTTTTGATGATTGGGTATTATAACCAACAAAACTAACTGTGACTTTATATTTTCCGGCTTCAATATTTTCAATGATATAATCACCATTTAAATCTGTAACCGCTCCTCTAACCAATTTAGAATCTTCTGAATTCAATAATAATGCATTGGCAAAAGGCAAGGCGTTACC
>CAZJCZ010000128.1:0-6142 GCA_964544575.1 uncultured Flavobacteriaceae bacterium
ATAATGATTCCTGCCAAAAATCAAGACAAATCGGTTGATGAAATTTATGAACTACTTCAACATATTGCTCAAAATTCAGGTGTTCATATTGATGCCGCCGATACTGGATTAACCAGTGGTATCGATCTTGGTAGTTCAAATTTTAAAGCGATAAAAAAGCCTCATGTTGCGGTTTTAGTGGGTAGTGGTATTTCCTCGTATGATGCAGGAGAAATATGGCATTTATTAGATACCAGATATGATATTCCAATCACGAAATTAGATACTAAAAATTTAAGTAAAACCAACCTAAGTAAATACACTACGATCATTATACCCAATACCAATAGAAACGGGTTAGATGATAGCCTTTTAAATCTTAAAACTTACGTTCAAAATGGAGGTATTATCATTGGCTTTAGGAACAGTTTACGATGGTTAAATGAGAATAAATTAATCAAATTGAGCCTTCAAAAATCTAAACCAGTCGCTAAAAATATAACTTTTGATCAGCGTCGAAATTTTAGAGGAGCTCAAGTTATCGGTGGTGCTATTTTTGAAGCGAACATAGATAGGAGTCATCCAATAAATTTTGGATATAATAAAAATAAAATAGCCTTGTTTAGAAATACTACCTTATTTGTAAAGCCAGATAGCAGCAGTTATAAAAATCCGATTCAGTATACTAAAAAGCCATTATTAAGTGGATATATTTCGAAAGAAAACCTAAAAGCATTAGCCGGAACCATACCTTTTAAAACAGCTAATATGGGTAAAGGTAAAGTAATTGTATTTACCGATAATACAAACTTCAGAGCCTTTTGGTATGGTACTAACAAGTTAATGATGAATGCCATTTTCTTTGGTAAGATGATGTAATAAAACATGCTTTAACAAAAAAAGAGCTGGAATATTCCAGCTCTTTTTTGTTTTTATGTTTATCAATATTAAGCAAGTACTTCCTGGACTTTATCTGCAGCTTCTTGAAATTCAACGGCAGAAATAATTTTCATCCCACTATTATCGATAAGCACTTTAGCTTCTTTAGCATTGGTACCCTGTAATCTTACAATTATTGGCACATTAATGGCGTCACCCATATTAGTATAAGCATCAACAATACCTTGAGCAACCCTGTCACAACGAACAATTCCTCCAAAAATATTGACTAATATAGCTTTCACATGTGGGTCTTTTAAGATAATTCTAAAAGCAGTTTCTACACGTTTTGCGTCAGCAGTACCACCTACATCTAAGAAATTGGCAGGCTCTCCTCCTGCTTGTTTGATCAAATCCATTGTACTCATTGCTAATCCAGCACCGTTGACCATACAACCAACATTACCTTCAAGATCAACATAATTCAATCCGGCCGCCCTTGCTTCTACTTCAATTGCATTTTCTTCCCGTAAATCGCGCATTTCTGCATAATCTTTATGTCTGAACAATGCATTATCATCTAAAGTAACTTTGGCGTCAACCGCTAAAATTTTATCATCAGATGTTTTTAATACCGGGTTGATCTCAAACATTGTAGAATCAGATTTTGTAAAAGCTGTATACAAAGCAGTAACAAAATTTACCATTTCTTTCAATGCGCCACCTGAAAGTCCCAAATTAAAAGCTATTTTTCTTGCTTGAAACGGTAATAATCCCATCAAAGGGTCAATTTCTTCGGTAAAAATTAAATGTGGTGTCTCTTCAGCAACGGTTTCAATATCCATACCGCCTTCAGTTGAATACATAACCATATTTTTACCACTTTCACGATTTAGTAAAACAGACATATAATATTCTTCAGGTTCATTATCGCCAGGATAATAAACGTCTTCGGCAATCAATACTTGATTTACCTTTTTTCCTTGTGGGGGTGTTTGCGGTGTTTTAAGCATCATTCCGATAATATCTTCAGAAATGCTTTCTACCTCGGCCAAGCTTTTGGCAATTTTTACGCCACCACCTTTACCACGTCCGCCAGCATGAATTTGTGCTTTTACAACCCACCAGCTGGTTCCTGTTTCAGCCGCTAATTGCTTAGCTACTTCGACTGCTTTTTTATGATTGCCAGCAACCATACCACGCTGAATTTTAACGCCAAAACTGTTTAATATTTCTTTTCCTTGATATTCGTGTAAATTCATCTTAAAATTTTTGAAATAAGTCAGTACAAAAATAACAAACCATTTGAAAAAAGGCATTCGTTTTTGAATAAACTTCTTTTACTTCATTTAACGAAGCGAATTCCCATTTCTTTAACATTAATTTATGATTTGTTTATAAGTAAAAAATGAACATGTTGAATACTTTAGCCTATTGAAATTCGACCCATTCAAATGAGATATTTTTTATTGCTATTTGCCATTTTATTTGCCCTATTTGCAAATTCTCAGGAAACAAAAAAGAATGTTAGATCTGTCCGAATTTCAAAACCACCAGTCATCGATGGTATACTTGATGATGACGCCTGGGTTAATGCCGATATCGCTAAGGATTTTGTTATGTTTCGTCCCACCTCCGGTACGCCCGAAAGAGAAAATCAAAAGACCACAGTACGTGTAGTGTATGATGATGAAGCCATATATTTTGGTGCCTATTTATATGATGATCAACCGGATCAAATTCCTAAACAATTTGCTAATCGAGATAATTTTGGAACAAGTGATTGGTTTGGTATCATGATCAATCCAAATAACGATTCGCAGAACGATACTGAATTTTTTATCCAGGTTACAGGAAATCAAGCAGATGCAAAATCTAACGCATTTGACGAGGATTTCAGTTGGAGTGCTGTCTGGGACAGTGATGTTAAAATTGTTGATGATGGATGGATAGTTGAGGTTAAAATACCATATTCAGCCTTGCGTTTTTCAAATCAAAGAATTCAAACTTGGGGTCTCAATTTTCATAGACATTTTGCAAATAGCCGAGAGCAATACACTTGGAATTTTATTGACCGTACAAAAGGTGTGATCCAGCAATATGCCGGTACATTATCAGGAATCGAAAATATTAAGCCTCCCACACGCTTAAGTTTCTCACCTTATGCCTCGGCGGCATTTGACACCTATGATGGCGACGATACTTTTGATAAGAGTATTGGTTTGGACGTTAAATATGGGATAAGTGAAAGTTTTACATTAGATGCAACTTTGATCCCTGATTTTGGACAAACAGCTTTTGATGATCTCGTTTTGAATTTGGGACCATTTGAGCAACAATATCAGGAACAACGTCCATTCTTTACAGAGGGTACAGAGCTTTTCAGTAAAGGTGATATGTTTTATTCACGCAGAATTGGGAATTCACCTATCAATTATTTTGATGAAGAAACCTTAGATGATAATGAACAACTTATTACCAACCCTGAAAAGGTTAATATGCTCAATGCCATTAAAGTTTCTGGACGCACAAAAGGAGGGCTTGGGATTGGTTTATTTAATGCCATAACAGAAAGAACTGAAGCTAAGATCAAAGACTTAACAACGGACGAAATTCGCAAAGTCATTACAGAACCCTTTGCAAATTATAATGTTGTGATCTTAGACCAACAATTCAATAAAAACTCATCGGTTTCATTCATAAACACCAATGTATTAAGAGAAGGAAATGTTAGAGATGCTAATGCAACTGGGCTATTATATACACTGGTTAATAAAAAGAATACTCATTTTATTGATGGTAGTGCTAAAACGAGTAGAATACGTGAGTTTGGAGAAAAGTTAAATGGTTATGCCTTTGATACCAGTATAGGAAAATTTGCAGGAAAAATTCAATATGAATTTGAGTATAGTATGGCAGATAAAAATTATGATATTAATGATCTGGGTTTTCAAAGAAGAAATGACTACCAACAATTCGAAGCTGATTTTTCGTATAGAATATTTGAACCAACCAAAACATTTAATCGATACCAAATTAGGACTTGGGTTGACATGAATTACCGTCAAAGTGATGGAGCATATACAGGTAATCGATTTGGTGTCAGGTTTCATGCTACCACAGTTAAACAATTTACTTTTGGAAGTAATATCAATTTTACTATTGGTAAACAATATGATTATTATGAACCCCGTGTAGATGACCGGTATTATACTGATTCTCCAAGGTTTAATATTGGTGGTTTTGTTTCTAGTGATTTCAGTAAAAAATTCTCCTATAGTTTTAATGTTTTTCATAGTTCAAGAGTAACAGAAGATCGAACTTATGATGAATTTGAATTTTCCCCCAGATATAGATTTAATGATAGGTTGTCCATCAACTATTCCATGGAATATGGTACCGGTAAGAATCAAAAAGGATGGGTTGATGAGTTAGATGATGGTACTATTATTTTTGGAGAGAGAGATACTAAAAGAGTAACGAACTCCCTATCGGGCAAATACAACTTTAGCGTGAAATCAGGGCTTGCATTATCCTTCAGGCATTACTGGTCACCGGTAATATATGATACGCAATTCTATGAATTAAATACGGATGGAAGTCTCTCTGAAAATCCCTACGACGATAGCCATGATATTAATTTCAATATTTGGAATTTAGATCTAAGTTATTCATGGGAATTTGCACCGGGCAGTCAAGTTGTAGCTCTTTATAGAAATTCAATATTTAACGAAGACGATCTATCAGATTTAAATTTTAATGAGAATTTGGACAATCTTTTTAAAGAACCTGTTAGACATAACTTTTCAGTAAAATTTATCTATTATTTAGATTATAACAAAATTAAATCTTGGTTGTAATTCTAATTAAATTATGTATTTTCACGCTATTATTTTAGAAAATGATAACGGCCAAGAATATTCATAAGTATTACGGAGATTTAGAAGTGTTGAAGGGTGTTGATCTGCACATCAATCAAGGTGAAGTGGTCGCCATTGTTGGTCCTTCAGGTGCCGGTAAAACTACCTTATTACAAATTTTAGGCACCCTGGATAAACCTACGAATCTTAATGATGCCGCTCTTACACTCAATAAACAAAACGTCTTAAAACTTAACGATAAAACCTTATCAAAATTTAGAAATAAACATATTGGATTTATTTTTCAATTCCATCAATTATTACCAGAATTTACGGCATTAGAAAATGTATGTATTCCAGCCTTTATTGCAGGTAAACAAAAAAAGGAAGTAGAAAAAGAGGCTAAAAAAATATTAGATTTTCTAGGACTTACAGATAGAATAGACCATAAACCTAATGAATTGTCTGGTGGTGAACAGCAACGGGTCGCAGTGGCGAGAGCACTTATTAATAAACCAAACGTTATTTTTGCCGATGAACCCAGCGGTAATTTAGACACAGCTTCAGCAAAGAATTTGCATGAATTATTTTTCAAACTTCGTGAAGAGTTTAACCAAACTTTTGTAATCGTTACGCATAACACCGAACTGGCGAATATGACAGATAGAAAGCTGGTCATGCGTGACGGAAAAATAATTGACTAAATCAATAAAAACTTTACAAAGAATGGCTATCGGGATAATTTCTGCAATGCAAGAAGAAATGCAAACCTTACTTGATAATTTGCAAGAACCTGTAGCTACGAAGAAAGGAATGCGAACTTATTATCACGGCAAGCTTTTTAATGTTGAAATTGTATTGGTTTTTTCGCGTTGGGGAAAAGTAGCATCGGCCACCACGGCAACCCAACTAATTAACGATTTTGACGTGGATGAAATCATCTTTACAGGGGTTGCGGGAGCCATATCAAAAGAAGTAAATATTGGAGATATTATTATTGGCAAACATTTATACCAGCATGATGTAGATGCCAGCCCCCTTTTTAAAAAATTTGAAGTTCCATTATTACATAAAATATATTTTGAAACATCATTATCACATAGAGAAAAGTTATATCAGGCAACTCGATTATTTATAAATTCATATAATGATTTTATAAATGCTGAAAAAGCCCATTCATTTCAAATAAAAGACCCCAAGGTAATCATAGGGGATATCGCAAGTGGAGATCAATTCCTTTCTGACACTCACGCTACTGAAAGCCTCTCATCTGAATTACCAACCGTGTTATGTGTGGAAATGGAAGGTGCAGCTGTTGCCCAAGTCTGTTTTGAATACAATATCCCTTTTTCTATTATTCGAATTATTTCCGATAAGGCCAACGATAATGCGCATATCGACTTTCCATTATTTGCTAAAGAAGT
>CAZJCZ010000129.1:0-6114 GCA_964544575.1 uncultured Flavobacteriaceae bacterium
TCTTGAGGTATATTTTGTTTTGCCATTTTTCGTTACTAATAAATTATAGATTAAAATATTTGTTCCAGTATTTTTTGAGTAATAGCATAGGTAGGCCTAACCCCCGATGTTCCTAAACCTCCTGACGCCAATGTGCTTCCAGTTTCTAAAGGATTATCTGAGGCGTAATAGGCATATCTCACCTTCACGTTTTCAGATATGTTACCTCTAATCTTTGAAGCAGATTGAATTGCTTTTTGATAATGTGCTCCTTCCATTTCCAAACCAATAGCTCTCCATGTAGAGTCATGAAAAAAGGTTAATAAATCTTTATTTTGCAAAGAAGTGCCTAAAACGGTAACCATTGTGCCTTCGTAAACATTTACTCCAAAACCTTCTAAATCTTCTTTTGCAAGCTCATTTTTAAAAGGATAATTATCAGCTGTTCCCTCAAATATATGTGCTGAAGGTATCATGATGTCACTTTTTCCTCCTTCTAAAATACCTGCCTTCCCCATTATTGAAATTGACTCTATATTAAAATAGTGAGTCTTATTCTTTTGACAAATGTAGGGTTTTAGTAGCTCATCCATCGTTTCGAATGCCTGCTCTCCAAAGGCATAATCCATAACAATAATAATCGGCTTTTTATCTTCCTTTTTATAGTGATTAAATTTATACCGAGAAGCGCTAAAATCAATTTTTGAGGTATCTATAATTTGTACATTAATGTTAGTTCCTGACGTATCTTTTACATATATCATCCCAATCTTAGATGCCTGTTCTTTAACTTTTTTTCTTAAAGATTCACTATCATCGTCACTTAATAATTCAAATAATGCCAATTCTTTATATTCCTTAACTTCTTTTGTTAAAATAATTGGTGCATAAATTGAATTCATTACGCTATGCATATTGGCACTAATAATATGAATAGGTCTGTCTAATAACTTTTTTCTTTCTAAAACTTTTTTTATGTTGGTAGCCCATTTTTCACCATAAATGTGATGACCAATTCGTTCTCTTAATGTTGAACTAAAAGTAATCGTTCTTTTTTCATTATGTAGTATTTCGTTTAAGGCTAATTTACCCATCCAAAAAATACAGTGAAAAAATTTATTAGGATTTTCTTTAGTAGAAAAAGCAACATCAATATTTTTGATCTCATCAAAAGTTCTACCAAGAATATTAGCTGTATGTGTTAAGGCTACTTCCCTTTGATTATTTGAAAGCTTTTTATTATTAACAACTACATCTTCTAAATAATCCCATTCTCTTATAGTTTTCCCTTCTTCACTTATTAAAACTTTTGTTTTTATTTTGTGAGATTCGATAAATAAAAAAGTTAAATGTGTTAGAATATCATAAATTTCAGAACGCCCTCTTGTAATTTCAATATTCATTTGGTCTTTATCAATCCGATAGCAATTTCGTCTTCTCTTGGGTGGAATAATTGGTGTAAAATGCGAATTTATATAACCTTCATCAGCCGTTAAATTTACAAACTGACACTCTTCAATCCCTTCAGGAAGTCTATCGATAATATATAATAACCCTTCCAGTTCCGCCTTTTCATCTGCGATTGATCCATAAATTTCTGGTCTTAGTAATAACAAGGATTGCCGTAATGTTTGTCCTGAAACTCCCATCGGTTTATAAAACCCTCTATTAAACAAATGCCTCATGGTTATATATAACCTTTCTATAGCATTTGAGGATTCTTGAGATTTGGTTTGTTTAATTGGGCTCATTTATAAATGTTTGGGCAAAGATATTAATAGAATTTCGGACTGATCTACTACTTTAAAATATTTTGGTATTTATTTTCATTTTTTAGGATTTTAACGGCCTCAATGATCGACTTATCATGATGAACTTTATGAATATATTCTCCTTTCTTATAATAATACCTTCTTACTATTTCGTTCGTAATAGCCTCATTAATTTCTGATTTATTATTCGATAAATCATTGATCTTTTCTACTTTAATTTTGTCGGTCAAATTTTGATATTCTTGTTCAATTTTAGATTTATACCCTTCCGTTTCCGAAGTATTTAGTGCTTGGATAAACTGTAATTCTGTTTCAGTTTTAAAAACATCATCATCTGATTTTAAGTAGTTCAAAAATTGTTGATAATCATTATCAGTAAAAATATATTGCTTTGAGGAGGCTACTTCAGGGTTATTATAGTAATATTTTGTGGCATAATTGAATATAGCATCTGACTTTAAAAGTGCTTTTGTTGCATTTGTCTTTTCTTCTTTTTTTAGTTTTATATCCGGCTCAATACCCCCGCCATCATAGACTGTTCTTCCATTTTTCGTTTTAAATGGGTTAATTTTTTTATCAGAAAATTTAGGGACATCACCGTTTTCATCTCTGTGTGTATAATCCAATTCTTGAATACACCTGCCACTTGGGGTATAATATTTGGAAATTGTAAGTTTTAGCTGTGTTCCGTATGTTAATTTTCGATAACGCTGCACCAAACCTTTGCCAAAAGATCTTTCGCCAACTATAACTGCCCTATCTAGGTCTTGTAAAGAACCCGCTACAATTTCAGATGCAGAGGCGGAAAAATGGTCAATCAATACCACTATTGGTATCTCCATATCTATCGGTTCTCTTTTAGTTTTATAAACATCACTCCATTTTTTCACTTTGGCTTTAGTAGTAACAACCACTTCATCTTTAGGTACAAAAAAATTGGTGATTTCAACTGCCTCATTTAGTAAGCCACCTAAATTACCCCTAATATCGAGTATTAATTTTGTCATTCCTTGAGTTTTCAAATCTTCAAAAGCATCTTTAACTCGAGATGAGGCTTTTGAATTAAACTTAATAAATGATATATAACCCACTTCATCGTCTAACATTTGATAATAAGGTACTGGGTCAACATCAATAGTTTCTCTTGTTAATTCAGTTGTTAAGATTTTTCCTTCTCTTTTAAACTGTAAAGTAAACTTAGAATTCGGGGTTCCGTTTAATAAAAGAGCAGCGTCTTCAGCTTGAGTTTCCCCAATTAAAACATCATTAATTTTAATAATTTCGTCACCTGCCTTAATCCCAGCTTTATCTGCGGGTGCATTTTGATAAGGCTCAATTACTATCAGTTTATCATTTACTATTTTTATAGCCGCTCCAATACCGCCGTATTCTCCAGCAGCATTAATCCGGGCTTTCTCGACTCCCTGTTCATCGTAAAATTTTGTATAAGGATCTAAATTGTTAAGCATTTTATCAATAGCTATATCCGTCAATTCTGCAGGGTTGGTTTCGTCTATATAATACATATTCAATTCTTTGAATAATGTAGTGTATATTTCTATTTGTTTTGCTACTTCAAAAAAATCAGACTTGTAGCCCATAGAAACTGTAAAAACAGTTATCAGCAAGACAATAATAGTCACTTGTTTTATCTTTTTCATTTTACTCTTTTTTCGATTTCTGAATAAGTTTCGTCATTAAATGTATCATATTTTCTTCTATATCAACGTATTTAAGCTCTTTTTCGTCTATATAGGTAAACATTAAAATATACTCATCTTCAATATTTTGATAAAGTTTATATTTATTCATTCTATAACATTCTCTCATAAGACGCTTTATTCGATTTCTATCAACAGCATGTTTAAATTTGCGCTTAGAAACAGAAAATGAAGCTTTAACAGGATAGTCTGTACCAAGTTTAACTTTCAAATAAACCATTCGTAAAGGAAATTCTTTAAGAGTACTTCCCTGCTCAAATAATTGCTCAATAAGTTTTTTGCTTTTAAGCTTTTCTTCTTTTTTAAATGTAAACTGCATATTAACAAAAGTAGTCAATAAAATATTTTAGATAAAAGGGAAATGAAGAAGAGTTTAATTCTTAATTTTGAACGAAATTTAATCTTTAAAAAATGGCTCAAGACTTATATCAAGCACCTGATTATTATCTTTTAGATGAATTGTTAACGGAAGAGCATGTTTTGATTAGAGATTCAGCTCGAGAATGGGTTAAACGTGAGGTTTCTCCGATTATAGAAGAATATGCTCAAAAAGCAGAGTTTCCAACTCAAATTATTAAAGGTTTGGCAGAAATTGGCGCTTTTGGCCCCTATATACCCGAAGAGTATGGTGGCCCCGGATTAGATCAAATTTCATATGGATTAATTATGCAAGAAATTGAAAGAGGTGACTCGGGAGTCCGTTCAACGGCATCTGTACAATCCTCTTTAGTTATGTACCCTATATGGAAATATGGAACTGAAGAACAATGTCAAAAATTCCTTCCCAAATTAGCATCCGGTGAATTAATGGGCTGTTTCGGTTTGACTGAACCTGATTACGGTTCAAACCCCAGTGGTATGGTTACCAATTTTAAAGATAAAGGGGATCATTATTTGTTGAATGGAGCTAAAATGTGGATTTCAAATGCTCCTTTTGCTGATATTGCAGTAGTTTGGGCAAAAAATGAAGAAGGAAGAATTCATGGCTTGATCGTTGAAAGAGGTATGGAAGGTTTTACAACACCTGAAACGCATAATAAATGGTCTTTAAGAGCTTCAGCAACCGGTGAATTGATATTTGATAATGTAAAAGTTCCGAAAGGTAATTTACTGCCAAAAAAGTCGGGTTTGGGAGCTCCACTTGGTTGTTTAGATTCTGCTCGATATGGAATAGCCTGGGGTGCAATAGGTGCTGCAATGGATTGTTATGATACAGCTTTGCGCTATTCTAAAGAACGTATTCAATTTGGTAAGCCTATCGGAACATTTCAATTGCAACAAAAAAAATTGGCAGAAATGATTACTGAAATAACCAAAGCTCAATTTCTTACTTGGCGCTTGGGTGTGTTACGTAATGATGATAGAGCAACTACAGCTCAAATATCTATGGCAAAACGAAATAATGTAAATATGGCCATAGAAATTGCCAGAGAAGCAAGACAAATGCTTGGCGCTATGGGAATTACAGGAGATTACTCTATTATGCGTCATATGATGAATTTAGAATCTGTTATTACTTATGAAGGGACGCATGATATTCATTTGTTGATTACCGGATTGGACATAACCGGGCTAAATGCCTTCCAATAAAAAATTTATTCTATATTTAGCACATGAAAAAAATTGCTATAATTATATTTTTGGCCGTGTGCTTTCAGTTAGAAGCGCAACCAATATTTTCTGAAAAAGGACATCCTGAACATGTTATCGCCGGAGCTCTTATAGGTGGGGTAACGTCTTATTTTGTTTTTAAAAAATCTAATAATAAATTTAAAGCTTGGCTTATTGGTTTCGGAACTGCAACCGCAGCTGGGTTACTTAAAGAAATGATTGACCCTTCCTTTTTAAGTGGTGTAAAGAGTAAAGAAGATGCTTATTACAGTGCTTTAGGGGGCGCTATAGGTGCAAGTATTGTCATCCCCTTAAAAAAGAGAAAACCTAAAAAAACTCCAAATATAACAGCGGCTTTTAAATTAAAAAATAGTGGTCTTATTGAGTCAAACTATAATGAGGGCATTGTTTACAGCGATTCTTCTTTTTGTGTTTCTTGCAACATTTAGTTTTTGTCGTTTTGGCCTCAATTGAAGAAACACTAACAATTTCAACCTTAGTTGATTCGCAATTATTTTGATAAAAAATCAGCATTTAATTAATTTAATGATGCAAAATTAGCTTTAAAGATTTACTATTAATAGTATTTTGCTAAGGAGGCTAAAAGTTAGCCAAAACCGAAAATGAAAAATTTCGTCCTGGGGCACTAATACTTGAGGCAAATTCTTTATAATGTTGGTCCAAAATATTATTTACAGAAACCCTAAAATCAAGATTTTCTGTAAACCTATATTTTGTGTTGAAATTTATTGTTGCCCATGATGGTGAACCATAATATTCGCCCGTTTCAGCTATAAAAGGTGTTTGCTCTATATTATCAATTCCTTCACTTAGATTATAGTTTTTTAACTTCTTTAAACCGTTAAATTTCAAATCGATACTCGTTTCGAATTTTTGTTTTTCATACGAAAAACCTAACATTCCAAATAGTGGTGGAATAGATGATAAAGGCTCCTTAGTATCATATGTTTTTCCTTTCGTATACGTAAATGAAGCATTGGTTTTAAAATAATTACTGATATTTCCCTTTA
>CAZJCZ010000130.1:0-3775 GCA_964544575.1 uncultured Flavobacteriaceae bacterium
GTACATGTTTTTGATGCAAATAATTCTTTCCCTTTTTGTATATCGGCAGGGTCAGTAAGCGCAACTAAATTAGCATCGTCAAATAATTCAGGATGATCAGTTCTATATTGCTCTATCGCAGCATTATCTCTGGCAACCTCCGCGTTGTATTCATCTGCTTGCTTATATTTACCGAAGGCAAGAACCATAATATAATAAAATATTCCTATGGCAATAGTTATATAAAATCCTGCAAGCCACCATGGTGGCAACACGTTATCTAATTCTCTAATACCATCATAATCATGATCAGTCATTACTTCTTCTTCATGACCTAATTCATTTGCTTTGGTTAATCTTTTTACTAACCGTTGCCAGAATGATAATTCTGATTTACTCATAGTCGTTTATGTTTTCGTCCTCGTCAAGAGGGAGGTTACTAATTTTTTCAATACTTGTCTTTGGTATTTTCATCACATGTATAAGCATCACAATGAAAACGATAAAAAATAATATTAAGGATATGATTGGATATATTTCTACATCCACAATACCTTCGAAATAATGTTTAACAAATCTAATCATCCCTTCTAATTTTGAGCGGTTTCACCTTTCTTAATATCAGTACCTAATCGTTGTAAATAAGCGATCAAAGCAACAATTTCTTTATTCTGCATATTACTATCACCATAATTTTTAACAAACTCAGGATCCTGTCTTAGATTTTTCTCAATTACTTCAGCCTGATTGCGCAATAAGAATAATGCCTTATCAATTTCAAATTGAGTATAAGGTACACCTAAGGTAACCATAGCATTCATTTTTGCTTCGGTATCTGATACATCTAAATCACTTGTCAAAAGCCAAGGATAACTAGGCATAATTGAACCGGGTGATGTTAATCTTGGGTCATACATATGATTAAAGTGCCAGTTATCATTATACTTCCCTCCAATCCTATGCACATCTGGACCCGTTCTACGTGACCCCCAAAGGAAAGGATGATCATATACAAACTCTCCTGCCTTTGAATATTCACCGTATCGTTCAACTTCTGAACGGAAAGGCCGTATCATTTGCGAATGACAATTATTACAACCTTCACGGATATAAATATCCCTTCCTTCCAATTCTAACGGTGTATACGGTTTAACACTAGAAATTTTTGGAATATTAGATGGTACAATTATTAAAGGAACTATTTCTACAGCTCCCCCAATTATTATAGCAATAGTAGTTAGTATCGTGAATAACACGGTTCTACGTTCTAACCATGAATGCCAACCCTCACCAGCCAATCTTTTTGAGCTTATTGCTTTAAGTGGAGCAGCTTCAACCAATTCATCTTCAACAGTAGAACCTGCCTTTGCAGTTTTATAAATATTATAAGCTAATAAAATAAATCCTATTAAATATAAGGTGCCTCCAAAAGCACGCATGGCATACATAGGCAAAATTTGAGTTACCGTTTCTAAAAAGTTGCCATATACTAAAGTGCCATCAGGATTAAACTGTTTCCACATTGATGCTTGTGTAAAACCGGCAACATACAATGGAATTGCATAAAACAAAATTCCTAAGGTTCCCAACCAAAAATGGGTATTTGCCAATTTTTTCGAAAATAACTCCGTTTTCCAAATCTTAGTAGCCAACCAGTACAACATACCGGCTATAAAAAAACCATTCCATGCTAAGGTACCAATATGTACATGTGCGATAATCCAGTCAGTATAATGTCCTATAGCATTTAACGTTTTAAAAGAAAGCATCGGCCCCTCAAAAGTAGTCATTCCATAACCCGTTATTGCTACTACAAAGAATTTCAAAACGGGATTTTCTCTAACTTTATCCCAGGCCCCGCGTAAGGTTAACAATCCATTGATCATACCCCCCCAGGACGGAAAAATCAACATTATGGAAAAGACAGTACCCAAATTTTGAGCCCATTCTGGCAAAGCAGTATATAATAAATGATGAGGACCTGCCCAGATATATATAAAGATCAAAGACCAAAAATGCACAATAGAAAGCCTATAAGAATAGACGGGTCTGTTGGCCACTTTTGGCACAAAATAATACATCAAACCTAATATAGGTGTCGTTAAGAAAAATGCTACTGCATTGTGACCATACCACCATTGTACCATCGCATCTTGAACACCCGCATATACCGAATAACTTTTAAATGCGCTTACAGGCAACTCAAGGTTATTAAATATATGTAAAACCGCAATGGTCACAAAAGTTGCAATGTAAAACCAAATAGCAACATAAATGTGACGTTGACGTCTTTTCAAAATGGTACCCATCATGTTAATACCCATTACTACCCATATAAGCGTGATAGCAATATCAATTGGCCATTCTAATTCTGCATATTCTTTAGAGGAAGTCAAGCCCAATGGTAATGTAATAGCAGCTGCAACAATGATAAGCTGCCAGCCCCAAAAATGTATTTTACTCAAGGTATCACTAAACATCCTGGTTTTTAACAGACGTTGCATGGAATAATACATTCCCACAAAAAACCCGTTTCCTACAAAGGCAAAAATGACGGCATTAGTATGCAATGGTCGTAAACGACCAAAACTTAGCCAGGAAATACCTTCCATATAATTTGGGAAATTAAACAGAAAAGCAACCATCAAACCTACTGTCATGCCTATAATACCCCAAACGATTGTTGCTGTTAAAAATAATCTTACAATTTTGTTATCGTAATAAAATTGTTCTTTTTCCATTATTCGTTATTTATTTGATTGGTTGATTTTGTGTCTTGTAAACTATCATCTTTTTTTTTGACAATCTCATCATCAAAAAGCATACGCACAGATGGCGTATACAAATCATCGTATTGTCCTGATTTAACTGATTTTATAAAAAGAATGAAGAAAATTATTGCAATAAAAAGACTTACAATGATCATAAATAAAACAATATTCATATGCTTAAAGAAATAATTAATTGCAAAATAAAAAATAGATAAACTGATGCTAATTACGTATATATTAAATAGTAATTATGGTGCATAAAATTAGACAAAAATATTTTTTCTCGCAACATAATTTGTTGCAAATGTCACAAAAATCACAATGGTAATTGAGCTTATTGGCATTAAAATAGCAGCCACTATTGGTGACAAATTACCTGTAACTGCAAATAACATACCTATAATATTATATAGAAATGATAAAACAAAACTAATTTTAATAACATTTATAGTACTTTTAGCTAGGCTTATAAAGTTTGGTAATCTCGCAAATATTGTTGCATCCATAATTCCATCACATGCGGGAGAAAACACGTTTGTGTTTTCAGAAACTGCTATCCCTATATTACTTTGAGCTAATGCTCCGGCATCATTTAATCCGTCCCCAACCATTAATACCTTTTTGTCATTTTTTTGTTGACCTTCAATATATACTAATTTATCTTCTGGTTTTTGATTAAAAATCAATTCAGTCTCTTTTGGTAATATTTTTTCCAAGTATTCCTTTTCTCCTTCATTATCCCCAGAAAGTACTCCTAACTTGTAATCTGTACTTAAATTATTAAACACGTCCTTAATTCCTTTACGATATGTATTTTCAAAAATAAAATTTCCTTTGACAATTCCATTAATTTTTACATAAATAGAAGTTTGAAAATTATTAGAAGCGTTGTTTTGTACGAAACTTTGTGAGCCTAATTTAACTTCTTTACCATCAACAATACCTTGTATACCCTTTCCAAAAATTTCTTTGAAATTAGAAACTTCCATTTTAATTGATTCTTTTAAATGATCATACAACATTCT
>CAZJCZ010000130.1:3875-6056 GCA_964544575.1 uncultured Flavobacteriaceae bacterium
TTGGCAAAAACATCATTACTCCACAACTGTGTTAGATAACTTTGTGATACCGTTTGAAGTACTTCCATTTCGATAGCTCCCGAAAGTTGTTTACCTCCTGCAAAAAGCTTATCTCCTGATTTTTTTGATACCGGTAAAGATTCACCTGTAACAAAACTATAATCTATTTGTGCATTTCCATTGATCAAAATTCCATCAACAGGAATTAATTCTTCATTTCTAATTAATAATCTATCTCCTTTATCTATATCATAAATGGAAATGTTTGTTTCTGTATGATTTTTATCGACTTTCGTCACAGCAATGGGAAAGTATGATTTATAATCACGTTCAAAAGACATAAAACTATAGGTCTGTTGCTGAAATATTTTTCCGAGTAATAAAAAAAAGACAAACCCGGCTAAACTGTCAAAATACCCTTGACCAAGGTCAAAAATAATTTCAACGGCACTTCTTATGAATAATACAGATATACCAAGTGCAATCGGCACATCTATATTTAATATATTATGCTTTAGCCCTTTATATGCCGAAATAAAGTATTCATTGGCAGAATAAAATACCACTGGAAAAGACATTAAAAAGATTAAATTTCGGAATAAAGGCTTATATCTTTCTAACCAAAATTCATTTGTTTGAAAATACTCGGGGAATGATAATAACATAATATTACCAAATGCAAACCCGGCAACACCAAGTTTATAAATTAAGGTGCGATTAACTTTAGTTTTTGTCGTTAAAGTGTCTTCTAAACTGATATATGGCTCATATCCTATCGAGCTTAATAATTCAACAACTTGTCGTAAGGAAACTTTCGTATTATTAAAAGTAATTCTAATCTCTTTTTTAGGGAAGTTTACAATACCTGAAATAATAGCCTTATTTAATTTGTCTAAATTCTCAAGTACCCAAATACACGAACTGCAGTGTATGTGCGGTATATAAAAAGTAATTACACTTATTTCTTCATCAATAAAATCATATAAGTTTTCAACAATTTTTATATTGTCAAGATAGTTATACTTACCCTTTATCTCTTCCGGTATTTTACCAGGTGATTGTTCAAAATCATAGTAACATGATAACTCATTTGCGTTCAAGATTTCATACACTGTCTTACATCCGTTACAACAAAATGGTTTATCATCAATAGAAATAGATTTTGAATCACATTCTGCACCGCAATGAAAACAATCAATTTTTGGCATTCTTTTTATTTAACGGAACAAATTACTACTGTTAACAAATTTCATTTTATGATATTTATCATATTTTTTCGATACCTTTGCTGCTTAAAATGTACAATTGAAGTATGAGTAAATGCGAACAGTGTATAATGCGTGAATTTAGCACATTAAAATCACTATCAAAAGAAGAACTAAAAAATATTTCCCATCATAAAGATTCCCTCGATTTTAAAAAAGGTGATGTCTTATTTACAGAGGGAAATGTTTTAAACGGTGTGTATTGTATAAAAGAAGGCATTGGTAAATTGACCCGACTTAGCTCTAATGGTAAAGAACAGATCGTTCGTTTTGTAAAGGGAGGTGATATGTTAGGTTATCGTTCTATTTTAAGTGAAGAACCTGTTACACTTACGATTACTGTCATGAAAGAAATGAAAGCTTGCTATATCCCTAAAAAAGAAATATTTGATTCAATAAAAGAAAACCCGAATTTTTCATTAGATATGATGAAAGTTGTTTGTCACGATCTACGTGATGCAAACACAACCATAACTAATATGGCTCAAAAAAGTGTGAAAGAAAGATTAGCAGATACTTTATTATTTCTTAAAGAAACTTTCGGAATAAATGAAGAAGGTTTTTTATCTATCGTTCTGACAAGAGAAGAATTGTCTAGTGTTATAGGGACGGCAACAGAATCAGCTATCAGATTATTATCTGAATTCAAAAAGAATGGAGTCATCGGATTAGAAGGAAAAAAAGTCAAAATATTGGATGAAGCCGAACTTCACAAAATCTCTCAAGGTTTTTAATTTTATAAAGGCTATCCTTTAGCTATGCGGCATCATTACCACTAGCTAATCAGTATCTTTTTACTATAATTTCTGTTATTTTTTTTAATATTATAAATATAAACTCCGGGTGTTAGCCTCGGTAATTTATCTTTTATAGTTATTTCATGTTGACCAGGATCTAATACATCGTCAAAAATAAC
>CAZJCZ010000131.1:0-6036 GCA_964544575.1 uncultured Flavobacteriaceae bacterium
ACGACCTGCTGATTACAAATCAGCTGCTCTAGCCAGCTGAGCTACATCGGCTTTTATTTCGTTTTTTTACACAAAAAAACAAACCGCTATTTTTAACGGTTTGCAAATGTATAAAGTTTTATGTTTTCTACAAAACTTTTATGTCTATTTTTTATTTAAAATTATAATTGATGCGCACGTTGCTTTTCTTTCTTTTTTTGCAACAGTCTTTTTAAAGTTACCAGGGTTAAATCTACAGCTTCTTCAAAAGTCTTACACTGTTTTTTTACAATAAATTCATCTCCCGGAATAAGCAATTTTATTTCAGCTATTTTATTTTCTTTTTCACTTGTGTTTTGAAGTTTTAAATACACATCAGCTTCTATTATTTTATCATAATATTTATCTAAACTATCTATTTTTACATTAATAAATTCAATTAAACTTTTATCGATATTAAAATTTACAGATTGAACATTAACTTTCATACACATCAATTTTTTACGCTCCTAGGATGAGCTTGGTTATACACTTTTTTTAATTCATTCAAACTGCTATGGGTATATATTTGAGTTGAAGCTAAGCTTGAATGACCGAGTAATTCTTTTACAGAATTTAAATCTGCTCCTTCATTAAGTAAATGAGTTGCAAATGAATGACGTATCACATGTGGGCTCTTTTTAACCTTCGAAGATACCGCACTAAAATAGTCATTAATTATTCTATAAACAAGAGTTGGATATATTTTATTCCCTTTTATAGTAATTAATAAATTTTCGCTCGTAGATTTTATTTCTTTCCTTAAATGTAAATAAGTCTTTAAAGTTTGTTGAACTGAATTCAGTAAAGGAATATATCTTTCTTTATTTCTTTTACCTAATACTTTTAATGTTGAATTAGTAAAATTTATTGAACTTTGCTTAATTTCCATCAATTCCGCCCGACGCATTCCCGTTGAATACAACAATTCAACAATCAATTTATTACGTACAGACTCAAAATCATCAAACTCATTTAAGTTATCAATAACTTCATTAATTTCTTTTTCAGAAAATGGGACTTGTACTCTTTTAGATATTTTTAAAGCTTGATGCCTTAACAACGGAGATTCCTTTATTTGTTTAGTCTTTACTAAAAATTTATAAAATGACTTTAGACTACTTATTTTTCTGTTAACTGTTCTATTAGAAATATTTTCATTTACCATTTTAACGATCCATGACCGGATTTGAGAATAATTTATATCCGTCAATTTTTCGTTATCAAAAGTAATTTTACAAAATGTCTGAAAGGAATTTAGGTCATCATTATATGCACGAATAGTATGAGGCGAATATTTTTTTTCAAATGAAAGATACTCTATAAAGTGTTTTATGGGCATATAAAAACCGTTAGAAACAAATTTACTAAATGTAATTTTGTTATACTAACGGTTTAACTTTTTTGTGAGACTGTCTAATAACAATTAATAGAAACCCATTCAGGTAATTCCATTTAATTATCCTTGTTCCTCTCGAGTTCTCATTCTTTGTACGTATTGAGCTTTTTGCTGTTGTTCACGATTTGATACAGAAGGTTTCGTAAACTGCTTACGACTGCGCAATTGTTTCATAGTTTTCGTTCTATCAAATTTTCTCTTAAATCTTTTTAAGGCTCTATCGATATTCTCACCGTCTTTTACAGGAATTATTAACATAATATTGCACCTCCTTTCATAGTATTCTCTTTTAATTTGGGCTGCAAATATACAAAAGAATAACAAACACAACATTCAAAACCCATAAAAATTAAAAATGTATTTTAGTAGTTATGAAAATAAAAACAAAACTTACATCCTATCTTATATTAGGAGTATTGATCTTTGTGGTTATATTCTTTTTTTGGGCATCTTCTCCTAATTATTCTCTCAATGATTATTCAAAACTTACCAAAAATAATCATCCAACAAAATTCAATAAGGATTCAGTTTACAGTATTATAACCTATAATATAGGATACTTAAGTGGTATGACCAATAACAAGGCCATTTCCAAACCTAAAGTCCTTTTTGATAAAAATTTAGAAAAAGTAAAAAAAGAGTTTGGATTGTTAAATGCCGATATCATAGCTTTTCAGGAAATTGATTATGCCTCCGCAAGATCTCATAACCTTAATCAACAAAATGAAATCGCAGAATTGGGTTATAATTATTTAGCTCAGGCTATTAATTGGGATGAGACTTATGTGCCTTTTCCGTATTGGCCCCCTTCGATGCATTTTGGCAGAATGCTCTCAGGACAATCAATTCTAAGTAAATATCCCTTAAGAGATCATGAAAGAATAGTGCTTGAAAGAGTAAAAGGTAATCCCTTTTATAGAGACGCATTATACTTAGAACGATTAGCCCAGATCGTTACAGTTATGATAGAAAATAAAGACATTATTATAATTAATGTTCATTTAGAAGCTTCTGATAAACCAACGAGAGAAAGACAAATCGATGTTGTAATTGACCTATTCAACAAGTATAAAAATGATTATCCAACAATACTATTAGGTGATTTTAACAGTGATATTGAGTATGAAAACCCTGCAATTAATAAAATAATTACAATAGATGAAATTGGCAATGCTGCTTTTGACAGCAACTATGATTTTACGTATAGCAGCGTCAATCCATTTAAACGGATAGATTATATTTTTTATTCAAAAAATTCCATTGAACTAATTGACAGCAAAGTGCTCAAACAGTTTGGAGAGGCCTCTGATCATTTACCAATTGAAATGAAATTTAGATTAAAATAAAAAGAGCTCAAAATTGAGCTCTTTTTATTTTTATTTAGGGTCTAGAATATCATTGATCCTTTCCAAAGCATCCTGCAAATGATATCTACTCAATCTGTCTGGTGTTCTCCCAATTGCTCCCCTGATGTTAGCCCTTAAATTTACAAGCTCTCCTCTTACCACTGGTCTTATATCTGATTGACTTACGTCAACTGAAGTTCTCCTTACAAATGATCTAAATCGGGCGGGCACTACAGATTGTTCGTTCTTCATTAAGAAGTCCAAACGTTCAATATAAGCACGTTGAAGATTTCTTCTATAAGTATCTATTTTTCTTCCTGATGGTAATTCACTCCAAACACCTCTTCTAAGATCCCTCATCATATTAATTAAGGTATACGCATTATTACCATTCAGTGTTTCGTTTTCAATTACACGAGCCATTCTCCCAAAATCAAGAATATTATTTAGTGCTCTTACTTGTGCACGACGCAACCGCTCAACACTTCCAGCACTCTCAACCTTGTTAAAAATATTTGAATCAATTAACCATGTTGGTGTTTTGAATAATTCTTGCTGCACAAAGTTCATTGCCTTTTTCTGATGTGATTTATCAACATGTGTGTACACTGCGCCATCTTGATCATAAGTCTTATAATGCTCATAAACACCTCCAATATTAGAAGACACATGTCCCATATATCTATTATATTGTCCTAATACCTGACCATAAAGTGATTGCAAGTCGCTATAATCTTTGCCATCTTCAGCAGTCCATTCAATCAAGTTAGGAACAATTCGTTTTAAATTTGCTATGCCATACAAACTAGCCTTAATGGCATCATCTCCAAGGTCTTCTGTTTGAGAGCTGGGATCTATAACACCACTTTGCTGTCTACCGAAACGGTAAATCGGATCTCCTGCATGAGCTAAGATCCATGAATCTAAGGTTTCTTTTTCCTCTTTTGAGGATTTATTAAGAATAGGACGATATCCCCAGTTTATAGAATACTTGTCATAAATCCCGATATTTGGCATTAAAGCAACGCCCTCATCTCCTGGCTGTGCTACATAATTAAAACGTGCATAATCCATAATAGAAGAGGCAGTTCCATATTTCTTAGTAAAAGAAGCAGAACGGAGAGAATCTACAGGATAAGCAACACTACTGCCCATATTATGAGGTAATCCCAAGGTATGCCCAACTTCATGAGAAGATACAAATCGAATTAAACGACCCATCACCTCATCTTTAAACTCAGTGGTGCGGGCGTCAGGATTAATCGCAGCAGTTTGTACAAAAAACCAATTTTGCAATAACGTCATTACATTATGGTACCAATTAATATCAGATTCTAATATTTCACCAGAACGTGGATCACTTACATGAGGTCCATTCGCATTCGGTATTGGAGAAGCTAGATAACGGACAACTGAATAACGTACATCCTCGGGGCTCCAGTCAGGATCTTCTTCTTTGGTTGGTGGATCCTTTGCAATAATAGCATTTTTAAAACCTGCCGCTTCGAAGGCAACTTGCCAATCTTCTATACCTTGTTTAATATATTTACGCCATTGCTTTGGTGTAGCCCTGTCAATATAATATACAATTTGCTTTTTAGGTTCTACCAATTCACCATTTTCAAACTTCTCAATATCTTCATCTTTTACCTCTAATCTCCATCTATCTAAATATCTTACCGTTTTACTTTTTTGAGCTTCTAATCCATAATCAACTTGACCACGCGCAAACCAACCAACCCGTTGGTCAAACATTCTTCGTTTCATAGGGTCTTTAGGTAATAAGATCATAGAATTACTCATTTCTAAAGAAATAGATCCTGTACTTGAGTTTGAAGGTGGAGCACCCGCACCATATGTTTTAACGTGACGGGATTCAATATTTAAAGGATAACTTTTTATTTTATTAATAAATGATTTATCCGCTTCTAATCTGGATATTTTGTACTGCTTTCTTCTTCTATCTGGAAAGCCCAATGCCTTTACATCTTTTGTAAATAGATCAGTAACATCAATAACCGTTGCCGTTGAATCTTTACTGAAAGCTTTAATAGGAAAAGTATACAAAATAGGTTCAAAATTAGAATTTACTACGGCTTCATAAACCGGTAAAGAATCAGCAGCGACTACAGAATGGGAAACAACTCTCAACAATACTTTTTTACCATTTTTTTGCCAGCGTAATACTTGTGTGTTTTGCTTACCTCCTCCAAAACCAATACCCGAAGCAGTTTTAGAAATCCTGGTAACCATTAACATTTCTCGTTCGAGCAATGAATCTGGTATTTCATAAAAGTATTTTTCATCTATTTGATGTACCTTAAATAATCCATCATCAGATTTTGCCTTTTTTGTGATTACTTTACTATAAGGAAGGATAGCATCTTTTTTTGGTTTAGGCTTAGCAGCAGGGGCTGTAACTTTATCTTTTTTCTTACTCTTTTTTACTTTTTTTTGCGCCTGTATATCTACTGATATACCTAATACAAAAAGAATAACTAAGAGTTTAATTGTAGTTTTTTTTAACATACTTGTAGAAATTTATATGAAGTGAATCTGAAGTGAATAAAATTTAAGTTTCGAAATTAAAAAACGTACACTTATTATTTCTTAATAATATGTTAAAGAAAATTACTGCTTTTAATGTTCATCTATAACCCTTTAACCATGGAAAACCTATCTACAGAGCCAACTTCAAATGTAATGTCTTATAAAGAATGGGCATTAACCGTTTTTATCTCGACATTACCATTAATTGGATTCATTATGCTACTTGTGTGGGCATTTGGTGATGACGCGAATATCCATAAAAAAAATTGGGCAAAAGGCTCTCTTTTACTTGTTTTAATAGGTCTTATAATTGTATTTTTCTTCTTATTTGTATTTGGAGGATTAGCTATGTTAGCCTCTTTAAGTAATTAGACTAACCAGACATAAGAATATTTAAGTCACAATGTGAGCAAAACTTATCTGTGTTTTTGATTGAATTATTACAAGATTTACATTTCATCTATCTTTGTGTTTAGGTCTTCTATTGATTTACCTTGTTTTCATATTAGTAACAATTTATAATTGTTAATGACAAGAATACGCTTATATAAAAATGCAAAAATTTTTATAATGAACAAATGCTACCCTTACTTACTATAATCTATGTTGTCAGAAACTTAGAGCTTTCCTATTACCAGCTTCCGCCGCCGCCGCCGCCAAATCCTCCGCCAGAAGATCCTCCACCGCCAGAGCTGCCACTACTGGATGGCGAACTGACCATAT
>CAZJCZ010000132.1:0-5988 GCA_964544575.1 uncultured Flavobacteriaceae bacterium
CAAACCTCCTAACAAGGAGGTTTGTTTTTAAATAATCTATAAAGTCAAATGATTATTTAAAAATGATTATTATATTTGCAATTAAATGGAAATTTTTTCGTTAGCTAGATTGTAAAAAGGGGAAGTTTATGTTAAAAAAATACATAACGTTTGTATTGTTGATTACACTTGTTTTATTTTCAAGTGATATTATTGCACAGAGTCCTCCTTGTGGAGCGCCACCGTGTGGTCCACCACCACCGCCAGATACTCCCATTGATGGAGGTATAGGTATTTTATTAGCTATTGGTGTAGGATATGCCGTTAAAAAAATAAGAGATAAATAGTAGTTTTATTTTATTGTTGCAATCTTCGCAACATATTTTCCTATAACATCAAATTCTAGATTTACAATATCATTTATTTTTAGTTTCCCAAAATTTGTATTCTCGAATGTATATGGTATTATGGCAACACTAAATTGATTATTTTTAGAATTAATTACCGTCAAACTTACTCCGTTTACGCTAATAGAACCTTTTTCAATAGTAATATTATCTGTAGACGCATCATATTCAAAAGTAAACACCCAACTACCATCCTCATTCTTAATAGCTTTACATATGCCAATTTGATCAACATGACCTTGAACTATATGCCCATCAAGTCTGTCACCTAATTTCATGGCTCGTTCCAAATTAATTTTATCGTTAATTTTAAGGGATTTGAAATTTGATTTTGAAATTGTTTCGTCAATTGCGGTTACGGTATACGAACTTGTATTTCTGTTTATGTTTACAACTGTTAAACAAACGCCATTATGAGCAACACTTTGGTCAATTTTTAATTCTGAAGCGATATCACTTTTTATTGTAATATGTAAGTTGCTTTTATCCTTAACAATGGCCATTACTTCCCCCGTATTTTCTATTATTCCTGTAAACATAAAGTTAATTTTAATGATTACTTTTGTATGCTCAAAAATAGTAATAATATTGGTGAATGAAGAAATTTGAGAATATAAAAGTTGGTATATCAGTTGGTGATATAAATGGGATCGGAATAGAAATTATTCTCAAAACTTTTGAAGATCTTAGAATGCTGGAACTCTGCACACCAATACTATTTGCCTCTAATAAAATAATTTCAACACATAAAAAAGAGCTAAACATAAACACTCAATTTCACGGTATTGAAAATATTTCAAAAGCAGTAAGTAACAAAATTAATTTAGTAAATGTTTGGAAGGAAAATGTTATAGTTGAGTTTGGTAAAGAAACAAAAGAGGGAGGTAAGTATGCTTTTTTATCGTTACAGGCAGCAGTTAAAGCTTTACAAAACAACGATATTGATATTTTAGTAACAGCTCCAATTAATAAGCATAACATACAGTCAGATGATTTTAATTTTAAAGGGCATACAGAATATTTAGAAGCTAATTTAGAAGGTGAAAGCTTAATGATATTAATGACAGACGAAATTAAAATTGGTCTGATCACTGGTCATATACCAGTTCAAAAAATTGCTGAAACCATAACGCCAGAACTACTCATTAAAAAAATTAATTTATTACATAATTCCTTGATTCAAGATTTCACTATAAGAAAACCAAAAATTGCTGTTTTAGGATTGAATCCGCATTGTGGAGATAATGGAGTCATAGGTAATGAAGATGATGAAATTGTGAAACCAACATTAGAAAAAATTCAAGCAGAAGGGAAATTAGTATATGGACCGTATTCTTCAGATAGCTTTTTTGGCACAGGATCTTATAAGAATTTTGATGGAATATTGGCTATGTATCATGATCAAGGGTTAGCTCCTTTTAAAACACTTTCATTTGGGAATGGGGTTAATTTTACTGCTGGATTAAATAAAATAAGAACTTCACCAGATCATGGTACTGCTTATGAAATTGCTGGTAAAAGTTTAGCAAATCATAATTCATTTAAACAAGCACTTTATACTGCGTTAGACATCTTTAAATCTCGAAAAGGATATAATGAGTTAAGTCAAAATAAATTGGAGGCAAGAAAATAAAAATATTATAATAAATTAGTAATAATTTTATATCTTTGCGCGCTCAAATTGGTAAGAAGAGATGGAAAAGAAAATGTTTGTGATTCCGTTTAGAGGTCTTAAAGAAGGAGAACATCAATTTGAATATATAATAAATAACACGTTCTTTGAAGTTTATCAATATGAAGATATTTTGGATGCGGACATTAAAGTGCATCTAAATTTTCTTAAAAAGAGTACATTACTCGAACTTAGTTTTATTACAAACGGAGAAGTTCAGGTTGCCTGTGATATTTCCAATGAGTTATATTTTCAACCCATTGAAGGAAGTTTAGATTTAGTAATAAAGTTCGGAGAAGAGTATAATAATGATAATGAAGATATTTTGATTATTCCTTATGGAGATTTTGAAATTGATATTGCACAATATATTTATGAAATGATTGTATTGTCATTGCCAGTAAAAAAAATTCATCCAGGTTTAATTGACGGAACATTAAAAACTGACATATTAGATAAATTAGAAGAATTACAACCCAATAAAGAACAAAATAATAAAAGTATTGACCCTAGATGGGATAAATTAAAAGGGCTTTAACAGATAAAACATATTTATAATGGCACATCCAAAGAGAAAGATTTCTAAGCAAAGAAGAGATAAAAGAAGAACACATTACAAAGCAACTGTTCCTCAAATTGCTGTTGACCCAACAACTGGTGAGGCACATTTGTATCATAGAGCACATTGGCACGAAGGTAAATTATATTATCGTGGTCAAATTGTGATCGATAGTGAAGTTGCCTCTGTTTAAGAAAATGATCAAAAAACACAAAAAAACCCTCAATTTTGAGGGTTTTTTTGTGTTTTTTGGCTAAAAATGTTGAAAAACAACTCTTTTTTCGATTGTAACTGAAATATATTTCATTACTTTGACGACTCTTTTGTCCAAAAATTATCTATAAATAAGATAGAATCATGAGTAAAATTACTGCTGCAATAACAGCTGTTGGAAAGTATGTGCCGGATTTTGTATTGACAAATAAATTATTGGAAACAATGGTTGACACTAATGACGAATGGATTACTACTCGCACGGGCATTAAAGAAAGAAGAATTTTAAAAGAAAAGGGCGAAGGGAGCTCCTTTATGGCTATTAAAGCGGCCAACGATTTGATTTCTAAAACTAACCTAGATCCAAACGAAATTGAACTAGTAATTGTAGCTACCGCCACACCAGATATGCAGGCAGCATCAACATCAGCTTTTGTAGCAACTAAAATAGGAGCCACAGAAGCTTTTTCATTTGATCTTATATCAGCCTGTTCGAGTTTTTTGTATGGAATGTCTACTGCGGCTAGTTATATAGAATCTGGTAAATATAAAAAAGTATTGTTAATTGGTGCAGATAAGAATTCCTCGATGATTGATTATACGGATAGAGCTACGTGTATTATTTTTGGTGACGGAGCAGGAGCTGTACTTTTTGAACCTAATCAAGTAGGTTTAGGTCTTCAAGATGAATATTTTCGAACTGATGGAAATGGACGAGAATTTTTACAAGTAGCCGCCGGAGGTTCAGTACTACCCGCATCAGAAGAAACAGTTCTAAACAAACAACATTTTGTTTATCAAGATGGTAGGACAGTATTTAAGTTTGCTGTTTCTAAAATGGCCGATGTGAGTGAGAAGGTTTTGGAAAGAAATAATTTATCTAAAGATGATATCGCATGGCTGGCCCCTCATCAAGCTAATAAAAGGATTATTGAAGCTACAGCGAACAGAATGAAATTAGATATGAATAAAGTAATGATGAATATTCATAAATATGGAAATACTACTTCAGCTACACTTCCACTCTTATTAAATGATTACGAATCTAAACTCCGAAAAGGAGATAATATAATTTTTACTGCATTTGGGGGAGGGTTCTCTTGGGGAGCTATTTTCCTTAAATGGGCTTACAATTCAAATTAAATTAATAAAACCTAACTAAAATGGATTTAAAAGATATTCAAAACCTAATCAAATTTGTTGCTAAATCAGGAGCCAACGAAGTTAAATTAGAAATGGAAGATATTAAAATCACTATTAGAACCGGTGCTGGTAAAACTGAAACAACCATTTTACACCAAGCACCTTTGGCTTCTATTCCCCCTATTATACAATCTCCTGAACCGATTGAGCCTGCTATAAATGCTGCTCCTCCTTCGTCAGATGAGGATTCTAAATATGTAGTTATTAAATCACCTATTATCGGTACTTTCTACAGAAAACCATCGCCAGACAAACCTTTATTTGTTGAGGTAGGTAGTTCAATAAACGAGGGTGATACTGTATGTATTATTGAAGCAATGAAACTCTTTAATGAAATTGAATCTGAAGTTTCTGGTAAAATTGTGAAAATATTAGTTGATGATGCTACTCCTGTTGAATTTGATCAACCTTTATTTTTGGTTGACCCTTCATAATTTCAATAACTCATAAATAGAGAAATTATGTTCAAGAAAATATTAATAGCCAATAGAGGCGAAATAGCACTTCGTGTAATTCGAACGTGTAAAGAGATGGGTATTAAAACAGTAGGTGTGTATTCAACTGCTGATTCTGAAAGTTTACATGTCAAATTCGCTGATGAAGCAGTTTGTATTGGCCCACCCTTAAGCAGTGAATCTTATTTGAAAATTTCAAATATAATAGCTGCTGCTGAAATTACTAATGCAGATGCTATTCATCCTGGATATGGTTTTTTGTCTGAAAACTCTAAATTTTCAAAAATTTGTGCTGAACACAATATCAAATTTATTGGTGCCAGTCCTGAAATGATTGACAGAATGGGAGACAAGGCTTCGGCAAGAGCTACTATGAAAGAGGCCGGAGTTCCTACCATTCCTGGAAGTGAAGGAATATTAAAAACATTCGAAGAAACTGAGAAATTAGCGCATAAAATGGGTTATCCTGTTATGCTAAAGGCTACAGCTGGTGGTGGAGGTAAAGGGATGCGTGCTGTTTGGCAAAAAGAAGATCTTAAAAACGCATGGGATGCGGCTCGTCAAGAAGCTAAAGCATCTTTCGGGAATGATGCTATGTATATGGAAAAGCTTATTGAAGACCCACGCCATATAGAAATACAAATTATTGGAGATGCATATGGAAAGGCCTGTCATTTGTCTGAAAGAGATTGTTCTATACAGCGTCGTCATCAAAAATTAACAGAAGAGACACCATCTCCATTCTTAACAAACGCACTTCGAAAAAAAATGGGTGAAGCGGCTGTTAAGGCTGCTGAATTTATAAAATATGAAGGTGCCGGCACTATAGAATTCTTAGTTGATAAACATAAGAATTATTATTTTATGGAAATGAATACTAGAATTCAAGTAGAACACCCTATCACTGAACAAGTAATAGATTTTGATTTAATTCAAGAGCAAATTTTAGTAGCCGCAGGGGTTCCAATTTCAGGTAAAAATTACACGCCGAATCTTCACTCAATAGAATGTAGAATAAATGCTGAAGATCCTTTTAATAATTTTCGTCCTTCACCTGGTAAGATCACAACTTTACATGCACCGGGCGGCCACGGAATTCGATTAGATACTCATGTTTATGCAGGATATACAATTCCTCCAAATTATGATTCTATGATTGCTAAGTTGATTACTACTGCTCAAACTCGAGAAGAAGCGATCAATAAAATGAAAAGAGCTCTAGATGAGTTTGTAATTGAAGGAATTAAAACTACTATACCGTTTCACAGGCAATTAATGGAGCATCCTGATTATTTGGCGGGTAATTATACTACTAAATTCATGGAGGATTTTGAAATGGTAGAAGAATAAGACTTCATTTTGATATTAAAAATAAAGGATATGATTTTTCATATCCTTTATTTTTTTAATTTTGGTTATAATTTTCAATAAAATGAAACAGAAAGACTTACACATTGATGGAATAGATAAGATTATCCTCAAAAATTTAATGAATGATGC
>CAZJCZ010000133.1:0-5985 GCA_964544575.1 uncultured Flavobacteriaceae bacterium
GCCCCTATTCAGAATATTGGAGCCTATGGCGTTGAACTAAAAGATAGTATGCACAATTTAGAAGCCTTAGAAATTGACACTCTCAATACTAAGACATTTACTAATAAAAATTGTGAATTCGGATATAGAAATTCCGTTTTTAAAAATGAATTAAAAGGGAAATATATAATCACAAGCGTTACTTTTAAACTTACTAAGAATATTCATAAACTTAATAGTTCGTATGGGGCAATTCGATCAGAATTAGATAAAGGCAATATAATAAATCCAACTATAAAAGACATCTCTAAGGCTGTAATTGCCATCCGTCAAAGTAAATTACCAGATCCTAAAGAGATTGGAAATAGTGGTAGTTTTTTTAAAAATCCTATTATATCAACTACTGATTTTAAAAACTTACAAAAAACATACCCAGACGCCCCTCATTATGTTGTTTCTAAAAATGATATTAAAGTTCCGGCAGGTTGGCTCGTCGAACAATGTGGATTTAAAGGTAAAAGATTTGGTGATGCAGGTGTTCATAAAAAACAAGCCCTGGTTTTAGTAAATTATAACAATGCTACTGGCAGGGAAATATTTGAACTGTCAAAAAAAATTCAAAAAACAGTTTTAGAGAAATTTGAAATACAGCTTGAAGCAGAAGTGAATATTATATAATACAAAATCGCCTAAAATTACTTCAAGGCGATTTTTAATTTGATACTGTTTTTCTTAATTTTTGTCAAATAATACTTTATGAATAAGTCCCGCTACAATAGCACCAGCTATCGGCGCAATCCAAAACAACCAAGATTGTGTTAAATATTCACCTCCCGCAAATAGGGCTTGACTCATTGAACGTGCCGGGTTAACCGAAGTATTCGTAATTGGAATACTAATTAAATGTATTAAAGTTAATCCCAAACCTATTGCTATAGGTGCAAAACCTTTGGGAGCTCTTTCATTTGTGCTTCCTAAAATGATCAGCAAAAAGAACATGGTCAATAAAAATTCTGCCAGAAATGCAGATGTCAAAGAGTAACCTCCGGGTGATAAATCTCCATAACCGTTAGCTGCAAAACCACCAATACCAGTAAAATCACTTTTACCAGAAATAATCAGATAAAGTGCAGTCGCGGCTAAAATAGCGCCTATTAATTGAGAAACAATGTATGGCAGCAGTTCTTTTGTAGAAAACTTACCTCCTGCCCATAGACCTAATGAAACCGCTGGGTTAAAATGTCCTCCGGAAATATGACCTACGGCAAACGCCATTGTCAATACTGTTAAACCAAATGCCAGGGCAACACCCACAAAACCAATACCCAAGTCAGGATATCCAGCTGCGAAAATTGCACTTCCACAACCGCCAAATACTAACCAAAAAGTGCCGAATAATTCAGCAAAATATTTTTTCATAATATAAAAGATTAAATTAATTGATTATTAGTTTGACACCAATAAATAAATAAAGTCACATTTAATACAAAGATATGATAAACCATATGTTTATTTAGAATACAACTTTTGTGTATCTTTGCATAAATAAAAATTTTATGAAACTTTTTTTACTTACTATAGGTTTATTGGCATTAGCTTTTGCCGGGATTGCTATAAAAATTTGGGCAAAAAAAGATGGAAAATTCGCTGGTACCTGTGCAAGTCAAAATCCTGCGCTTAATAAAGAAGGTGCATCATGTGGGTACTGTGGTAAACCGGCTGATCAGTTTGATACCTGCGAAGAACCTCAGCATAAATAAATCTTTTCATAGCGAATGCTATTTACTTTACTATTCTTTATTTTCATAGTTTCAGTAACAATTCAATCCATATATTATCTTTTTCTATTTGGAAAATTTTCCTTTTCTAAACAAAAAACAATAGCGGTAAAGAATATGCCGGTTTCCGTCATTATATGTGCCAGAAATGAAGCCGATAATCTGCAGAACAATCTTGAATCGATCCTTTCTCAAAATCATTCAAATTTTGAAGTTATTGTGGTTAATGATGCTTCCACTGATGAATCGTTAGCAATACTAAGATCATTTGAAAAACAATATCGAAATTTAAAAATTGTTGATATCAAAGTCACTTCAAAATATGCCGGTAATAAAAAAAATGGCGTTACAAAAGGTGTTGAAACTGCCTCTTATAATAACCTTCTTTTTACCGATGCTGATTGTGTGCCTATATCATCTAACTGGATAAATGAAATAGCTTCACATTTTTCTAACGATAAAATTATTGTGTTAGGTTATGGAGCTTATGAAAAAATTAAAGGCTCATTTTTAAATAAAATCATCAGATTTGAAACCTTATTAACTGCCATTCAATATTTTTCATATGCCCAAATTGGAATACCATATATGGGCGTTGGTAGAAATCTGGCCTATACAAAAGATGCCTTTTTAAAAGCCAAGGGATTTACTGGTCATTCACATATAAGATCTGGTGATGATGATCTTTTGATCAATGAGATAGCCACTAAAAATAATACTGCCATTTGTTTATCCAAAAATAGTTTTACTATTTCTGAGCCAAAAAAAACATTCACCACTTGGTTTCATCAAAAAAGAAGACATGTAACTACTGCCAATCATTACAAACCTATTCATCAATTTTTACTGGGACTTTTCTATTTGTCACAATTTCTCTTTTGGGGTTTAGCAATAATCCTACTTGCTTTTTCGTTTAATTGGTTAATTGTAACTATCTTACTAACAATCCGACTCATTATTCAATATTCAATTTTAGGAAAAACAGCTCAAAAATTCAATGAAAAAGATCTAATCTTGTTATTCCCACTATTGGATTTGATGTTAGTGATATTTCAATTGGGAGTGTTTGTAAGCAGTTTGATTATAAAACCAAGGTCGTGGTAAAAAAAACGAAGAACATCATAGAGATTATTAATAAAGCAAAGAAAGGAGATGAGAATTCATTTACTTCTTTGCTTAATATGTTCTGGAAAGATGTATATCGGTTTTTATACAGTAAAACCAATGATGAAAATGAAGCTGAAGATGTTACCATCAGAACATTTGCCAAAGCTTTTGAAAAGATTGACACTTTTGATGAAAATTATGAATTTAAAACTTGGCTACTTTCAATTTCCAGTAATTTATATATTGATCAATTACGAAAGCGGAAAACTGATACTATCTCCATACATAAGAAAAGTGCTGAAGCACATAAAGTAAAGGATGAAGAGCCAACTCCGGCTGATAAATTGATCATAGAACAAAATTTAGCCCAATTATTGGCCTTTATCAAACAATTAAAACCTCATTATCAAGAAATTATTAATCTTCGTTTTTTTCAGGAAATGAGTTATAAAGAAATGGCTGAAGAACTCAATGAACCCATGAGTAATATAAAAGTCAAATTATTAAGAGCTAAAAAATTACTTGCCGAGATAATAAATAAATCAGATTCCTAATTTTTTTAGTATTTTCATCAAATATTTGTGATGAAAAAAAACTGGCTTAAGTCGCTTGGACCCGGATTACTTTTTGCAGGAGCCGCCATTGGGGTTTCACACCTAGTACAATCTACCCGTGCTGGTGCTGATTTCGGATTTGGCCTATTATGGGCTTTATTGTTGATAAATTTATTTAAATATCCGTTTTTTCAGTACGGCCCGAGATACGCTACGGCAACCGGTGAAAGTTTAATAGACGGCTACAAAAGGTTAGGAAAAGGTGTTCTTTTAATTTATTATTTTCTCACTTTTGCTACCATGTTTACCATTCAGGCGGCTGTAACTATCGTAACGGCAGGGCTGGCGGCTAACCTCTTCGGATTTACAACAGACATTACTACTTGGAGCATTATTATTACTATTATTTGTATTGCCACCTTGTTAATTGGGAAATATAAGTTGCTTGATAATTTAATCAAGGTAATTATCGTAGTACTAACATTGAGCACAATTATAGCTGTAAGCGTTGCTGTATTTAGCACAACTAAGTCATACAACTTTATACAAGTAATTCCTGAAGGCGCTTTAGAAATTGGTTTTTTAATTGCTTTTTTAGGGTGGATGCCAGCTCCCTTAGATATTTCTGCCTGGCATTCATTATGGGCTATTGAAAAACAGAAAGACATGAAAGATGGTTTTGAGACAAAACAAGCAATTATTGATTTTAATATAGGTTATGTGGGCACCATTTTCTTAGCCATTTGTTTTTTATCCTTAGGCGCTCTGGTTATGTACCAATCAGGAAATAAGTTTAGCGGTAGTGCCGGTAAATTTGCGCAGCAGATCATTAATTTATATACAGAAAATTTAGGTAGTCAAACTTCAATTTTTATCGCTATTGCCGCATTTACTACTATGTTCAGTACAACATTGACCACCTTGGATGCTTCTCCCAGAGCAATGGCCAAATCGACCGAATTATTGTTTAACAAAACGAATAGATCAACATATTTAATGTGGATCATATTACTCGCACTAGGAACCATTTTGATCCTAACATTCTTCATATCAAACATGATCACCATGATAAAAATAGCAACTATCTTGTCATTTTTAACAGCACCTTTTTATGCTATTGCCAATTTTATTCTGATATCGAGTAAACATACTCCTAAAGAATGGCACCCTTCTATGGCGATGAAAATACTTAGTTATTTAGGAATTATTTTCTTGATAGGATTTAGTATTTGGTATTTAGTGAATTTATAAAATCAAGAAATTATGCGTTCAATTATAACCCTATTTATAAATGGATTAAATCAATTCTTTGTAATATTGCATTTCATATTTTTAGTATATGTCTGAAGAATCTGTAATAGTACCAATAAAAAAACCGAAATGGTTGCGTGTTAAGCTGCCTATTGGGAAAAAGTATACCGAACTACGTGGTCTAGTAGATAAGTATAACTTACATACTATCTGTACGAGTGGTAGCTGCCCTAATATGGGTGAATGCTGGGGAGAAGGCACTGCTACTTTTATGATCCTAGGAAATGTTTGTACACGATCATGCGGATTTTGCGGTGTAAAAACCGGCAGACCTGATACAGTTGATTGGGAAGAACCTGAAAAAGTGGCCCGTTCTATTAAGATCATGAAAATTAAGCATGCCGTAATAACTTCGGTTGACAGGGATGACCTCAAAGATGGCGGTTCTATTATCTGGGCAGAAACCATTAATGCCATCCGCAGGGCAAATCCTGAAACTACCCTGGAAACATTAATTCCTGATTTTCAATTAATTCATAATAATATAGACCGTATCGTTGCTGTTGCACCTGAAGTAGTTTCTCATAATGTCGAAACCGTTCGTCGTTTAACACGCGAGGTTCGCATCCAAGCAAAATATGATAGAAGTCTGGGTGTTTTGCAATACTTAAAAGACAGTGGTATTAATAGAACAAAATCTGGTATTATGCTCGGCTTGGGTGAAATGGAAGAAGAAGTGTTGCAGACTATGGAAGACCTAAAAAATGTAAGTGTTGATGTGATCACTATTGGTCAATATTTACAGCCAAGTAAAAAACACTTGCCGGTTAAAGAATTCATTACCCCTGAACAATTTAAAAAATACGAAGAGATCGGATTAAAAATGGGCTTTAGGCATGTTGAGAGTGGTGCCTTGGTAAGATCATCATACAAGGCACAAAAGCATATTTTATAAGTAAACACCATTTTTCGAAAAGTCTTTAATTATAAAATAATCTTTTTCTTTTTAAAAATAATTCAAAATATTAGGATAATATTAACAATATTCTAGCCTTATTTAACCTTATCTTAACATTACTCATACAATTTTGGCATAACATTTGCGTTTAATTATATGAAGCAAAGTAAAATTTGTTTTCATTGTATAAATTATTTGAGTTAGTTTAAAAAAAAGCGTTCTACCACTAGGGCGCTTTTTTGCATGTATACATTTTTAATTAAACTTGCTACGATTGAGCTTAAAATCCTTAATACCCAGCAATAAACTCCTCCACCAATAAACTCAATTCTTTTTCTGCTAATTTAGCGGCCTCTTG
>CAZJCZ010000134.1:0-5912 GCA_964544575.1 uncultured Flavobacteriaceae bacterium
GCAAAAATAGCATCTGAAAGCTCAACTTTTCTTCCAGTATTTTTCCCGTTGATATCTACTACTTCTACCTTCATTATTTCTCGATAATTATATAAGAATTATTATGACCCGGTACAGCACCTTTTACAACTAAAAGATTCTTTTCAGGAACTACTTTTAACACTCTTAAGTTTTCAACTTTGACTTTATCTCCACCCATTCTACCTGCCATTTTCATACCTTTAAATACTCTTGCAGGATATGATGCAGCACCAATAGAACCTGGCGCTCTTAAACGGTTGTGTTGACCATGAGTTGCTTGACCTACACCCGCGAATCCATGACGTTTAACAACCCCTTGAAAACCTTTACCTTTTGATGTACCAGATACATCTACAAATTCACCTTCTCTAAAATGATCTACTGTTATTGTGTCTCCCAATTTGTACTCACCTTCAAAACCTTGGAATTCAATGACACGTCTTTTAGCAGATGTACCAGCTTTCTTAAAGTGTCCTTTCAACGCTTTAGTAGTCTGCTTTTCTGCTTTGTCATCGAAACCAAGTTGTAACGATTCGTACCCGTCAACCTCTTTGGTTCTGACTTGGGTAATTACACAAGGACCAGCTTCAATAACAGTACATGGGATATTCTTCCCATTGTCGTCAAAAATACTAGTCATTCCGATTTTTTTTCCTATTAACCCAGACATTATATTTATTATTTATTATTATTCTTATTTTAAAAAAAACAGGGTTAAAATACTTCAACCCTGAATGTATTTTTACCGCTTTTCCCTCGTCAATCGCTCAGGACATGTCATCGAAAGAATCAATCTTTCGATATTAAATTGCTATACTTTAATCTCTACCTCTACACCACTTGGTAATTCCAACTTCATCAAAGCATCAATTGTTTTAGATGAAGAACTGTAAATATCAAGTAACCTTTTATAAGAGCTTAATTGAAATTGCTCTCTAGATTTTTTATTTACGTGTGGAGAACGTAAAACTGTAAATATTTTTTTATGCGTTGGTAACGGGATTGGCCCGTTAATAACTGCACCAGTACTTTTTACTGTTTTTACGATTTTCTCAGCAGATTTATCTACTAAATTATGATCGTACGATTTCAATTTTATTCTAATTTTTTGACTCATCAGTTATCTATTTAGTAAATTAACCTTGTACATTTTTAATTACCTCTTCAGAAATATTCGATGGAGTTTGAGCATAATGATCAAATTCCATTGTTGATGTAGCTCTACCAGATGATAATGTTCTTAAAGAAGTTACATATCCAAACATTTCGGATAATGGAACTAAGGCTTTCACAACTTTAGATCCAGCTCTGTCTAACATATCAGTCACTTGACCTCTACGACGATTTAAATCACCAACAATATCTCCCATATATTCTTCAGGAGTTAAGGCTTCTAACTTCATGATAGGCTCCATCAATACAGCTTTAGCAGCTTTAGCAGCAACTTTATACCCCATTTTAGCAGCTAATTCAAATGAAAGTGAATCAGAATCCACGGCATGGAAAGAACCATCCTTTAAAGTAATTTTCATACTATCCATTTCAAATCCTGCCAAAGGCCCATTGGCCATTGCCATTCTGAAACCTTTTTCTACAGATGGAATAAATTCTCTAGGAACATTACCACCTTTAATCTTGTTTTCAAATTCAAGACCAGTTTTACCCTCTTCTGCAGGCTCCATTGTAAATACAATATCGGCAAATTTACCACGACCACCAGATTGCTTTTTATAAATTTCTCTATGATCTGCAACTCGAGTAATAGCCTCTTTATATTCAACCTGAGGTTGACCTTGATTTACTTCAACCTTAAATTCACGTCTTAAACGATCAACAATAATATCCAGGTGAAGTTCACCCATTCCTGAAATAATAGTTTGGCCGGAAGCTTCATCCGTTTTAACAGTAAAAGTCGGATCTTCTTCCGCTAATTTAGCAAGGGCCATTCCTAATTTATCAACATCGGCTTTCGTTTTTGGCTCTACAGCGATACCAATAACCGGTGCAGGGAAATCCATACTTTCTAAAACAATAGGGTGTTTTAGATCTGATAATGTATCACCCGTTTTAATATCTTTGAACCCTACAGCTGCTCCAATATCACCAGCTTCTATAAAATCAATAGCATTTTGTTTGTTAGAATGCATTTGGTATATACGTGAAATACGTTCTTTTTTACCTGAACGATTATTCAACACATAGGAACCCGCATCCAAACGACCTGAATAAACTCTAAAAAATGCTAACCGTCCTACAAAAGGATCAGTGGCAATTTTAAATGCTAAGGATGCAAATGGCTCTTCTACCGACGGTTTGCGTATTTCTTCTTTATCAGTGTCAGGATTTATCCCTATAACACCTTCTTTATCCATAGGAGATGGCAAATATCTACATACCGCATCCAACAAAAATTGAACTCCTTTATTTTTAAAAGCTGATCCGCAAATCATTGGAATGATAGACATATCCATCACGGCAGCTCTCAAGGCAGCGTGTACTTCATCTTCTGTTATTGAATCTTCATCTTCCATGAACTTCTCCAACAAATTATCATCATACCCAGCTACTTCTTCAATCAACATTGCTCTATATTTGCGAGCATCCTCTTTTAATTCTTCAGGAATTTCAATAACATCAAAGGTGGCACCCAGTGATTCTTCGTGCCATATAACCGCTCTATTTTTTACTAGATCGACAACGCCTTTAAAATTTTCTTCATCACCTATTGGGAGAACTATAGGAACTGCATTTGAACCTAACATTTCTTTTACCTGCTTAACAACCATCATGAAATCTGATCCCTGACGATCCATTTTATTTACAAAACCAATTCTAGGAACTTTGTAATTGTCAGCCAATCTCCAGTTAGTTTCTGATTGTGGTTCAACGCCATCAACAGCAGAAAACAAAAATACCAATCCGTCAAGAACTCTTAACGATCTATTTACCTCTACTGTAAAATCAACGTGACCAGGAGTGTCAATAATATTAAAGTGAAATCCTTTAGCATCAGCTGTAGGCTTCCCATTTTCTGTTGGAAATTGCCATGTACATGTTGTTGCTGCAGATGTAATGGTTATACCACGTTCCTGCTCTTGCTCCATCCAGTCCATAGTAGCAGCGCCATCATGAACTTCACCAATTTTATGACTTACGCCCGTATAATAAAGTACACGCTCTGTAGTCGTAGTTTTACCCGCATCAATATGCGCAGCAATACCTATATTTCTTGTATATTTTAAATCTCTAGCCATTCCTAATATTAAAATCTAAAGTGAGAGAAGGCTTTATTAGCTTCAGCCATTTTGTGGATATCTACTCGTTTTTTAACAGCAGCCCCTTCTTCTTTAGCAGCAGCAATAACTTCTCCTGCTAATCTTTGAGCCATAGATTTTTCATTACGTTTTCTTGCAAATAAGATCATCCATTTAATTGCCATAGACACTTTTCTATCAGGCCTGATTTGCATCGGAATTTGAAATGTTGCTCCACCAACTCTTCTGCTACGTACTTCTACATGAGGCATAACATTAGATAAAGCATCTTTCCATATCTCTAGAGAAGTTTTTTCTTCGTCTTGTTTTCTTTCTTCTACAATATCAAGTGCATCATAGAATACTTTAAAAGCTGTAGATTTTTTACCGTCATGCATCAAATTATTTACAAAACGTGTAACTAATTGATCGTTAAATTTAGGATCCGGTAAAAGATATCTTTTTTTAGCGCTTCTTTTTCTCATTACTCTTTACATTAAAGTGTTAAAATTACTTTTTAGGGCGTTTAGCACCGTATTTTGAACGGCGTTGAGTTCTCCCTTCAACTCCTGCAGTATCTAATGCACCACGAACAATGTGATACTTAACTCCAGGCAAATCTTTTACTCTTCCTCCTCTAACTAATACTATCGAGTGCTCTTGAAGATTATGTCCTTCACCAGGTATGTATGCGTTCACCTCATTACCATTAGTTAACCTCACCCTTGCTACTTTACGCATAGCGGAATTAGGTTTTTTTGGTGTTGTGGTATAAACACGTGTACATACGCCTCTTCTTTGTGGACAAGAAATCAATGCAGCCGATTTGTTCTTCTTAGTTATTTGGGTTCTTCCCTTGCGTACTAATTGCTGTATAGTTGGCATATAAATTAATTATTATTCTATTTTTGTATAACCTCTTTTTTAAGAGTGTGCAAATGTATAAATAATTTCCGATTATTCAAACAGGCAATGATTTAATTTTATTAGTAAATTATAAATATCCTGAACCTTGGTTAAATAAATAGTTTTTTGGTCAATTTATAAGGAAATAAAGTATAAATAAATGAATACAATTTTCTTATGTAATTTAATTGAGCTTCCATCTTTTTATTCTATTTTTTCATAAAATTTAATTCAAAAAAATTACCTTCGTTTTATTAGTTTGATGCAGAAATTTATACCATATATATATATAGCGTTTTTTTTATGGAATATTAGACCAGTACTTGGTCAAGAATTCACATTAAAAATCTCGGGGAAAGATAGTATTCATTCTGAATTATTAAATTCCATCAAATATCAAACAATTCACAAAACGGAATTTTCATTGCGTGAATCATTAGATTCAATAAAAAATAAGTTAGAGGAAAAGGGATTCTTAAACTATACTTTAGACACGCTTGCAAAAAATGATTCTATCTACGACGCCATGTTTAATTTAGGAAATCTTCGTAATGTAGTGCGGATCTATTACGAAGATAAAGAGATTTCAAAAGAACAACTTTTCAATATTACTTCATTAGTTACCGATAATTATATAGATATTCAAATTGAGCAATTATCAGAATCTCTGAATTCTATAGTAGAAATTTTTGAAAATCAAGGAAAGTCATTTACAGAAGTTTCTTTAAAAAATATCATTTTAAAAAAAGACTTTATCGAAGCTACTTTAGAAATTAAAAAATCTGACGCTAGAAAAATTGATAAAATAGTTGTTAATGGTTATGAAAATTTTCCAAGGGCCTATCTAGAGCATTTTTTACGACTTAAAAATAATACTTTATTCAACCGGGTTAAATTAGATAAAGCATCTGATTTGATAAACACATTACCTTTTGTTTCAGAAATAAAACCTCCCGAAATTTTATTTACAAAAGATTCTACCATTGTTTATTTATTCTTAAAAAAGGAAGTTTCTAATAAATTTGATGGCCTTATTGGTTTTTCTTCTAAAGAAACAGGCAGAGGAGTTTCATTTAATGGTTATTTAGATTTGTCATTGAATAACATCTTTAACGGCGGTGAGTCTTTTTCATTATTTTGGAAAAATAACGGTAACGACCGACAGGATTTTACGCTAAGCACCACAATCCCTTTTATTTCTAATACTGGATTTTCAATTAACGCAGCACTTAATATTTATAAACAAGATTCAACATTTGTAAATACTAAAACAAAATTTACAATACCCTATTTACTAAATGAAAGGCACGCTTTAGGGGTATCGTTCCAAACAGAATCTTCATCAAATCTTTTAGAAAACATTAGTAGTAGTGATATTTTAGATTTCAGTACTGTTTTTTACGGCGTAAATTATAATTATCAAATTTCTAATCAGAATACCCTCTTCCCAATCAAATTAAAAATTAATACTGAATTACTAACAGGTGGAAGAAAAATTGATGGCAATTTTAATCAGCAATCAAGAATTTATTTAAAATCACATTATTTATGGAGTTTAAATCTTAGGAACCATTTTTTTATACAAAACGAAAGTAGTACCCTTCTGTCTGACAACTTTTTAATCAATGAACTATATAGAATAGGTGGTGTAAATAGTATTCGAGGGTTTAATGAAGAGAGTATTTTAGCTTCTACATATAGTTTCTTTACCGTTGAATATAGATTTAGCCC